>JANNJF010000258.1:0-14218 GCA_031405715.1 Gammaproteobacteria bacterium
TCGGCGTCGACGCCGATGGCGTCATAGCCCTTGGCCGCGGCCAGACGTGTCACCATGCCCGGCCCGCAACCCACATCCAACCAGACCCGGCCTGCCCCCGGCGGCAGCAGGCCCACCGCCTGGCTATGTAACCAGCGATAAAATTCCGCGTCCTGCAACCAGGTGAACAAACGTGCGGAAAAATATCCCATGGGACCGACTCAGCCGGCGTCTACTGGACGCATCCGCCACGGGTGGTTGGCCAACAGCAACACGATAAACACCGCGGGTAAAAACGCGGCGGTGGTGACCTGTACCAGGGTCACCGCGCCGGCGGCGAGGTAGTAAACTGTCGCCAGCCAGTCGATGGCCTGGATGACGAGCATGGCATTGATCCAGTGTACGTACCGCAGGGGATCGCGCGCCGCCAACAGCATGCCATAACCAAACCCGAGAAACCGCGCAGCCATCATGGCGAACAACCAGGCCGTCCACGTGGGCGCCGGCGCCAGACCGAGCAATGCCGCCAGGCCAGCAGGCGCCAGCAGAAACCCAACCCCCAACAGCAATTGCACCACGGCCACAAAACGCAGCATAAAAACCAGCAGTCTTTGATTGTTGAACATACCTCCACCCCCTGATAAAGATTGGAAAATCGCGGCACACATACAGCGAGTTGACAGATTAACCCTATCACTATACTTTAGGAAGTAGTTACATTTTGGTAACCATAACGATGCCCAAACCAACACGCAAACCCCCTGCCCGCACAGATTGCGCCGCCGACTGCCCGGTGCGCCAGGCCGCGCGCCTGCTCGACGGAAAATGGACTACGCTCATCATCCGCGACCTGCTCAGCGGCAAGAAGCGCTACAACGAACTGTTGAAATCACTTAGCGGCATCAGCCCGAAGATGCTGGCGGCGCGCCTAAAATTTCTGGAGAGCGAGGCCATCATCAGCAAACGCATCTTTCCGGTGATACCGCCGCACACGGAATACGCACTGACCGCCCTGGGAAAAAAACTGGCGCGGGTTATTTACGCGATGCGGGATTTTGGCAACCAGCTGCCGCAGACTGGTCGGATACGGGTAGATAAACGTTGACGTGAGTGCACGAGGCAGGGACCTGCGCCACCGGTTCTTGGGTGATGCGCTGCAACGCAGCATGGCCTTGCTGGGCACTGGCGCTAAACTGGGTTTTCGCCATGGCTGCTTATGGGAAACTCAGGAGGCATGATCAGTCCACAATCGGTCGCGTCCTTCCTCACCTCACCCTCAGCCAGGCGTCTGTCCCAGGTTCTGCTTCAGGAAGTCGATCATGACCCGCACCTTATTTGGCAAGTAGGCACGGCTGGGATACAAAAGCCACGCTGCTGACTCGAAACCTGTCGCTGCCACATGATAGTCTGGAAACGGGTCAACAAGTCTTCCCTGGGCGATGTCATCGTCAATCAACCAGTTGGCTAGCAACGTCGGCCCCTGACCGGCAAGCGCGCACTGACGTATCGCCAGAGCATTGGAGATTATCAATTCACCCTCGATCGGCACCTCGCTCACCGCTCCGGCAGTGTCGCGGAATAACCACCGCGAGCGGAACTCCGGCTGAGTAAAGAGAATGCACTTATGGCGGCTAAGGTCCTGCGGCGCGTGCAAGGGCCTTTCCCGCGCAAGATAGGCAGGGCTCACGCACACGCGGTAGCGTGTATCGAACAACTTCACGCCAATCAAACTTGTATCCAGTTTCGCGCCGAGCCGAATCGCCAGATCCACCCGTTCGGATACCAGATCGACCACTGCGTCGGTCAACAGCAGTTCGAGCTTAAGCGCCGGGAATAACTCCCTGAATTCCGGCAGCAGCGGCAACAGACGCTGATGGCCAAACGCCACGGAGGCGGTGAGGCGCAGGGTTCCGACCGGGCCGGCACTGACCGCAAGCGCTTCTTCGCGCGCGTGATCCATCTCATCGACCAGGGCTTCCATGCGGCCGAAGAAAAGATTCCCGGCTTCAGTCAGACCCATGTTTCGGGTGGAGCGTTGGATAAGGCGTGTTCCCAGATCCTCCTCCAGAGCGGCAACCGCCCTGGATACAGAGGACGGGTCCACGTTGCGGTCTCTGGCTACCGCCGCGAAGCTGCCGCGGCGGATAACCTCGATAAAAATGCGTAGATTCTCAAAATCCATTCGTGCATTGTACGCACGATTAAAGTGCGTGACTAACTATTTATTGCAACACTCGCATTAACTAGACTTCATTCCGTCGAATAACCGACGGGCCAAAGGAACAAAATCATGCAGATTCAAAATTCAACCGCATTGGTGACCGGCGCTAACCGGGGTATAGGTCGCGAACTCGTCAACGCCTTGCTTCTGGCGGGAGCAAGAAAGGTTTATGCCGGGGCGCGTGACCTCAATAGCATGAACGCCACAAAATTCTCAGACATGAGTCGTGTCGTTCCGATTTCCATCGATGTGACGAATCGGGAATGGGTCAAGGCGTTGCCGGCCAAGGCACCTGACGTCAACCTGCTTATCAACAACGCGGGCGTGTTGGACTTTGGGAGCATCCTTGACGTTCCACTTGAAGCGATCGCGCGCGACTTCGACACAAACTTCTACGGAAAATTGATCATGGCACGCGCGTTCGCGCCGGTGATCGAGAGAAACGGCGGCGGCGCAATTGTCAACATTCTGACCCTCGTTGCACTCGCAAGCATGCCCGGGCTCGCTGCATACAATGCATCGAAAGCCGCTGCATGGTCCATGACTCAGTCGCTGCGCGCGAGCATCGCGGGTAGGGGTATCGCTGTGCACGCTGTCTTTCCTGGTGCAGTTGACACGGACATGCTGGCTGGCGTTGATATGCCCAAGACTCCCCCAGCGGATATTGCTGCGGCCGTGGTTTCCGGCATCATCGCGGGTCAGGAAGACATCTTTCCGGATACCATGTCAGCGGGTCTTTATGCGGCATGGAAAACGGACCATAAATCCGTCGAGAAACAATTCGCGGCCATGTAGTTTTTGTCATTCGACAATCGGACATCACGCCCGCTATTCCAACCAAAGTAGCGATCACCGACCGAGTGAAGTGTGAGATTGGCGACGCCATCGCCCGGGTCTGGACGCTCAAATATTAAGTCAACCAAAAGGAAACAAGCATGAATCTCGCAACCGAACTGAAAGCCGTCACGGACGGCGTACGCCAGCAAGCGCCCGCAGAAGTGGTTATGGCAATGGATACCGCTACGGCCATACTTGCCGCTTCAGGTCTTGACGACAAGGCGCTCAAACGCGGCGGCCGCATGCCTGACTTCGAACTCCCTGATGCCACGGGCAAAGTCGTTCGCAGTGCCGATCTGCGCTCGAAAGGCCCGCTGCTGATCTCGTTTTATCGCGGTCACTGGTGTCCTTATTGCAATCTGGAGCTTAAAGCCCTGCAAGAGCGGCTTGCTGACATCGCCGCCACAGGCACGACACTGGTGGCGATCTCGCCGCAGACACCCGACCAATCGCTGACGACGCAGCAAAAACACGCGCTAAGATTTCCGGTCCTCTCCGATGGTGATAACAAAGTCGCCAGGCAATTCGGTCTCGTTTACACGCTGGATGAAAGCTTGAGGCCAATCTACCAAGCGTTCGGCATAGATCTTAAGGCCCACAACGGTGACAGCAGTTTCGAGTTACCCGTACCGGCGACCTATCTCGTGGCCAAAGACGGCACTGTGCTGGAGTCCTACCTGGATGTCGATTATCGCAAACGGCTGGCACCCGAAACGGCTCTTGGCTGGCTTGATCGTACTGGCCGATAACGGATGCGATCCAGCCACACCCTACGGCAGCAACGACTCCGGCATCAGCATCTCTTCGATGGTCTCGCGCCGCCGCACCACGTGAAACGCCGCGCCATCCACCATGACTTCCGCGGCGCGCGGGCGGGTATTGTAGTTGGAGCTCATGCTTGAGCCGTAGGCGCCGGCGGAGCGCACCGCGAGCAGATCGCCCGCGCTGATGGCCAAGGCGCGATCGCGCCCGAGGAAATCACCACTCTCACACACCGGTCCGACCACGTCGTAGGTCTGCGCCGGGGCCTTGCCCGCTTGCTGCACCGGCACGATCTCCTGCCAGGCGTCGTACAGCGCCGGGCGCATGAGGTCGTTCATGCCGGCATCGACAATGGCGAAGTTCTTGGCGTCGCTGTGCTTGAGATACTCGACCTTGGTCAACAACACGCCGGCGTTGCCGACGATGGCGCGTCCCGGCTCGATCAAGATCTGCAGATGCCGGTACTGGTCGTCCAGACCTTGCAGGTGTTTTAGTAGCGCCTCGATATAGGCCTTGGGGGGCGGCGGGTTTTCATCGCGATAGCGGATACCCAGCCCACCGCCCAGATCCAAATGGTGCAAGGCAATGCCCGCGTGCTGCAAGGTATCCACCAGCCGCAGGACCCGCGCCACCGCGTCGGCGAAGGGCGTCAGTTCGGTCAGCTGCGAGCCGATGTGGCAATCCACGCCGACGATACGCAGGTGCGGCAGGTCGGCGGCGCGCCGATAGACGCGCGGCGCCTGCTCCATGGGGATGCCGAACTTGTTTTCCTTAAGGCCGGTGGAGATATACGGATGGGTCTTGGCATCCACGTCCGGATTGACGCGCAGGCTGATAGGCGCGTGCCGCCCGACCTCGCCGGCCATGCGGTTGAGGCGCTCCAACTCGCCCTCGGATTCGACATTGAAACAATGGATGCCGGCCGCCAGCGCGCGCCGCATCTCATGCTCTTTTTTGCCGACGCCGGAAAAAACAATTTTGTTCGGATCGCCGCCGGCCGCCAGCACCCGTTCCAACTCGCCTTCCGACACAATGTCGAAACCCGAGCCGAGGCGCGCCAGCACGTTCAGCACCGCCAGATTGGAGTTGGCCTTGACGGCATAACACACCAGGTGATCGCGCCGGCCAAACCCGGCGTCGAAGGCGCGCCACTGTGCCTCGATGTGGGCGCGCGAGTAGACATAACACGGCGTGCCGACGCGGTCGGCGATGGTGGCCAACGCAACATCTTCGGCGTACAGCTGGCCGTTACGGTATTCAAAAGTATGCATGGCGGGCTTGCTTAGGGTGTTGGTTCGGCAGGGGGTTGAGTGGCGGGCGTCGCGGGGGCCTCCACCGGCGCCTTGGCTTTGTTGTCCGGCATATACAACGGTCCTTTCTTGCCGCACGCCGGCAGCAGGGTGGCGAGCAGGAATATCGGCAACAATACCAGGGTTCGGCGCAGCGTGTAGACCATGACTGATTCCTCATCCGCAAGGCCGCTAGTGTAGCCTGCCCGCCACGCGGGATAAACACCGGCCTGACCCGGCGGGCGCAGGCACGGCTGCTGTGGGGAGAATATGTTTACGCGTAGACCAGTGAGATATCGTAACCCACGAACTCGCGGCGCAGGTCCTCCAGCGTCACCAGGCCCACACACGACACGGCACCTTTGGCGTTGACGCCCTGGCTCACCCACTTGCGGATGAGCGCCACCACGGGGCTGGCGGGGATGGCGAGGCCATGGGTGCCACGCACCACGAGAAAGGCGTGATGCGTAACACTCTGGCCTTGATGCTCGCCCCGCACTGCCACGAGCAGACCGCCAGTGGCGTCTCCTTGGGCCTTGAAAAGCTTGCTGGCCTTCATCAACGTACGAGTATGCCGCGACAGGTCCGCGATGCGATTGTGCCGCTTGAGTCGCGCCAGCACATACAGGCCGTGGTTGAACAACCTGAGTTGCATACCGACACGCTCTGTGACCGTGTGCGCACCGTAACGCTTGGGGAAGATATCCAGGTCCGGTCCGTCCGCAATATAGACCCGTCGTTTACCGATGGGCGAGGGAAAGCGAACGGTCTGGGGACGGCTCCAGCCGTAGACATCGCGCCAACCACCGCGTTCCACGATGGAGAGGGAACGGCCGGCATAACTGAGGATGGCGCGTAGCGACGCCGCGCCGCGCATATCGCGGTTACCGATGGAGACCGCCGTATGGATTTCATCGATGCGGTCGAATCGACCGGCCATGCTGTCGATCAGCGCACCCGCTGCTGCGGGGATCGTGCTGGCGCCGGTCACCAGCAGGCTACCCTTGGCGCGTGCCGCCGGGTCGAGCAGGGAAAAGCCGGCGACGTACTCGCGCGCGTCGGCCACGTCCGCGTAATGCACACCCAGCTCGATGCACGCCTCCGGCACGGCATAACTGCGTCCCTGAAAAGGGCCGCTGGCATCCACCACGGCAAATGCACCCTGCAACGATGTCCGCAACGTGCCCGACTTCTGGCTATCCAGCAGCTGGAATCCGGCACCGATGTCGCCGGCAAAGGCCTGACCGCGCGCCGCGTCACGTCCGGCAACCACACAGTCGATGGCGGGATCGTTAACCAGCATGGAACATATCTGGCGGCCGAGCGTGCCATACCCACCCAATACCACTATCTTTCTTTTCATGTAACCTTCAAAGTTATCTCACACCGCGGCGTGCCGTCGATGGTTTAGATATTTAATTAAGTGTCCCTGTTCTTGCCCGGTGTGCTTAGGTACCATGGCGCATCCATTCAACGATAGCAAACCTCTGCGCGAATAACACCTATGAACGAAGCGGAATTCCATCTACAGGTTACCCAAACACTGCTGCGTATCGAGCAGGCGGTGGAAGACTCCGGTATGGACATCGATTTCGAGAACGCCGGTGACATCCTGACCCTGGAATTCACCAACGGCAGCAAGATCATTATCAACAAACAGGCGGCGGCGAATCAGCTCTGGGTGGCGGCGCGCGCCGGCGGCTTCCACTACAATTTTGACACCGGAGAAAAGCTCTGGATCAATGACCAGAGCGGAGAAGAGCTTTTCGCACAACTCTCGCGCCTGGCCTCGGAACAGGCGGGCGACAGCGTCCGCCTCGCTTAAACGCCAACCCCACCGTTGCTCCTTGGGCGCAGACCAAGCCTAGCCGCCGAACCGTCGGTTTATTGCTCTGGATCAAAATAAATTTATGGGGACGAGACTGCCAGGTTCAAGGCAGGTGCAGTTGGTCGGCTGCCACTACCCTTATACTTGCCGCTGGCGTAATGTAATAATCATGAAATTCCATACTGTCATATTCATTACCCTGACTGCCGCGCTGAGTGCCTGCGCCAGCAACGTGCCACGCGCCATCTCCGATGAGCCGGCCACCCCCATCAGCGTCGCGCAGGCGCGTAGCGGCATGGACAAACTCAGTGGCCAATCGGTGCGCTGGGGCGGCAAAATCGCCGGCGTGGAAAATCACGCGACCGAAACCTGGATCGAAATCGTGCAACAGCCGCTGAACCGCTTTGGTCGGCCGCTGGAAGGCGACTCGAGCGACGGTCGGTTTATCGCGCGCATCGAGGGCTTTCTCGACCCGCACGTCTATACCAAGGATCGCCTGATCAGCGTCGCTGGAACGCTGGAAAAAACCATCCAACGTCCCATCGGGGAATATCCCTACAGCTACCCGCTGATGCATGCCGTGGTCTACTACCTGTGGTCACCCACCGCCGACATGCCGTCGCATTATTACGATCCGTACTGGTACGACCCGTGGTACCCATGGGGCTACCGACCCTATCTGTACTACCCGCGCTACTACCGCTAGATGCGTATGCGGCGGACTTACCTCAGCGTGCCGTTGCTACTGGCGGGGCTACTACTAGCAGCCTGCGCCAACGGGCCACGCTTCGATCTCAGCGGCGTGGATAACACGCTGACACCGGCCAGCGCGGTGCAGGACATGACGCGGGCACGCGAGCATGTCGTGCACTGGGGCGGCTCCATCATAGCCACCACCAACCTCAAGGACAGCACGCGTATCGAAGTACTGGCCTATCCCATGGATAGATATGGCCTACCGGATCTGTCGACCAAGGCCCAGGGGCGCTTCATCCTGTTGCGATCCGGCTATCTCGAAGGCGCCGACTACGCGCCGGGCCGGTTGGTCAGTGTGGTGGGGAAAGTGACACAGACACACTCGACTCGAGTCGGTGAGGCACAAGCGGAGTTCCCCGTGGTACAGGCGGATCAGCTTTATTTGTGGCCACCCAATTCGCAGAGTTCCAGAACCCAGTTTCATTTCGGTCTAGGTGTCGGCATCAGCCGTTGATCCGCTAGACCTCGCGTCACTCCCAACACCCACCCGCCCAATGTCCATGCCCGCCACGGCCCGTCGACGTCTCACCACCCTGCTCGCCTTCGCCACGGTCTATCTCGTGTGGGGATCGAGTTATCTGGCGATACGCGTGGGCGTACAGGACCTGCCGCCGGCACTGTTTGCCGGCAGCCGTTTTATCCTGGCCGGGGTATTGCTCGGCGCCTATGCGCGCATCGAAGGCCAGGCGTTCCCCGCCAGCCGGCGTGAATGGCAGACCATCATCGTCGTCGGCGCGCTGCTCATGCTGGGCGGCAACGGTCTGGTGGTATGGGGCGAGCAGTGGGTGCCCTCCAGCCTGGCGGCGCTGATCGTTTCGAGCGTCGCCCTGTGGATCGCCTACTTCGGCACCCTCGGGCCCCAGGGGGAGGCGTTGGCGCCACGCTCTGTGATCGGCCTGATCGTCGGCTTCGCCGGGGTCGCGGTGTTGGTGGCGCCCCAGGGCGCGGCATTTTCCTGGACACAATTTCGCGGCGAACTGGCGGTGGCCATCGCCGCCATGTTATGGGCCGCCGGCACGATCTATGCGCGCCGACGCAGGCCCAGCACGCCAGCGCTTATGTCGGCGGCCATGCAGATGTTCAGCGGCGGAGTATTACTGTGCGGGCTTGGGTGGGGCCTGGGGGAATCGGCACGCTGGGTGTGGACCAGCAACGGCATGCTGTCCCTCGCGTATCTGACGCTGTTCGCCTCGTGCCTCGCCTACAGCGCCTATGTCTGGTTGATGCACGCAGTCAGCCCCTCGCAACTCGGCACCTACGCCTACATCAATCCGGTCATCGCGGTGCTCATGGGGAACTGGCTGCTGGCGGAAACCCTCAGCGCGCGCGAAGGGGTCGGCATGCTGATCATCCTATCGGGCGTGGTCCTGGTCTCCACGGCGACCCGGCGCGGCAAGCCTGCGCCCAACCCGGAAATTCCCGATTAGGGAAAGCAGGCCTGCACAAAAATAGCCATTCTAGCCGGCGGCGCGGGGACGCACCTTGGCGGCGCATTCCTTGGCGCGTTTGCGCGCAATCTCGATGTTGTCGGCGGCGGCCAAGGCCACACCCATGCGCCGCCGCTGGTACGCCACCGGCTTGCCGAACAGGCGCAGACTGGTTTCCGGGATACGCAGCGCCTCGTCCACGCCGTCAAACACCACGGCATCCGCGTCCACGCCGCCATAGATCACGGCGCTCGCACCAGCACGGCGCATGCGCGTGCCGACCGGCAGGCCGAGGATGGCACGCAGGTGCAGCTCGAATTCGTTCTGCGCCTGGGTGATCATGGTCACCATGCCGGTATCGTGCGGTCGCGGGCTGACCTCGGAAAACCAGATGTCGTCGCCTTTGACAAACAACTCGACGCCAAATAGACCGCGTCCACCGAGGGCATTGGTGACACGTTCGGCGATGTCCTTCGCCTTGGCCAGCGGCCTCTGCCCCATGGGATGCGGCTGCCAGCTCTCCACATAATCGCCCTGCACCTGACGATGGCCGATGGGATCACAGAAATTCGTTTCAATCTTGCCGTCTTCACCCAGGGAGCGCACCGTCAGCAGGGTGATCTCATATTCAAAGTCGATCACGCCCTCGACAATGACACGCGCGCCGGGCACACGTCCGCCGGCACCCGCATACTCCCAGGCCGCCCGTAGGGTTTCCGGGCTATCGACGCGGGATTGACCCTTGCCGGAGGACGACATCACCGGCTTGATGATGCACGGGTAACCGATACCGCCATCGATCGCGGCCTGCAATTCCTCGTAGCTGGAGGCAAACGCGTAGGGCGACGTGGTCAGGCCCAGCTCCTCGGCGGCCAGGCGCCGGATGCCTTCGCGGTTCATGGTGAGGCGCGTTGCACGCGCCGTGGGGATCACCTCGGCCAGGCCCGCGGATTCGATCGCCACCAGCACATCGGTGGCGATGGCCTCGATCTCGGGCACGATGTAGCGCGGACGCTCCAGCTCCACCAGCCGGCGCAACGCCGCGGCATCGGTCATGTCGATCACGTGGGCGCGGTGCGCCACCTGGTGGGCCGGTGCGTTGGCGTAGCGGTCCACCGCGATCACCTCGACGCCGAGGCGCTGCGCCGCGATGGCCACTTCTTTGCCGAGCTCGCCGCTGCCCAACAGCATGATGCGCAGGGCGCCGGGGCTCAGCGGGGTACCTATGACAACCATGAATTCATCTCCCGACGGCAAATAGTGTGGCTAATGGATCGCCAGTGGCCAGCAAGCGGCGCTTGCGCGCCTATCAACCACGCTTCTTCTTCTTTTTCAGTTGTGCGACTTCCTGTTTCAGCTTGTCGCGTTCCACCTGAACCTTGGCCAGCTTGGACGCCTGGGCATCGATGGTGGCCTGGGCTTCCTTCAGCTTATTCTGGGCAACCTCGCCGAGGTTGCGCGATTCGATGACAGCCGCGTCCTTTTCCGCCAGTTCGCTGTTGACCTTGACCAGCTGCTGTTCCAGACCGGCCACTTTCAGCTGCAGTTCCTCGCGCTCTTTCGCCCCGCAGCCGGTAAGACCGACCGCCAGAAACGCGGCAACCGCCACTGCATAAAACGGACGCTTCATTACCCCACCTCCTGTCGCATTCTGTCAATTGTCGCCACTGAGTGACTGACGCGAGGCATCATACTTGCCAGCTGTTGGAAATCAAAGCCTTCGGGACACGGACGCGACAACCGGCGGCGGTGGCGAGTGTTCCTGATGAGGGGTCGAACCGACCCAGCAACTCTATGGTCTATTATAAATGTTAGGCACATTGAGCATGGATATTGCATGAAAGTGGTAAAAGCGTCTGGAGGCTACCCGAACTAAACGGGGAGGCGACAGACGTAGCGCCCCCAAACCGACGTCCCGGACAGGAGGTTTCACAATGCTTGTTCCAGGTCTTTATCAGTTTTTTCGCCGCCAGCTGCAGCACGGCTTTGTTGAACAGGGCCTGACGGAACCCGCCACCGTGGATTATGTCAGCGACGTCCTGACACGCTTTGCCCACACCCGCGCGTTTTATCTGATCGAAAATGCCGAGGGTGCACCCATAGAGACCATCGCCGGCCTGCTGACGGAGTGGCATCGCACCCAGGGCTGGGATGACGCCACCCCCAACCGTTCGCGCGAAGCCCTGGTGGTGCGCCACCTGGGCGAATTCACCCTGTTCATGAGCGGTCTGTTTCGCGATCGACTGCGCGCCCGTGGTCAGCTGGCTTACTACATCTCCCAGGGACGCAGCGCTTTCTGGCGTTGTGCCTCGCGCGAACACAACCCGCGCCAGGCGCAGGTCTTCCGCGGCCTGTACGGCAACTTTGACCGCGTGGCCGACGCGCTTGACCATATCCGTCACCATCGGCTGCCGCTAGCATCTACCGATGAACTACACCTGTCTCCGCTCAACGCCCTCTGGCATACCTGAACCCGCCCTGAGGCGCACGCCGGGCTGGCATCGGCGATGGGCTTGATGAATAATGTGGCGTGCCCGCCCTAAGAACCATAATCAATGTGGCGTGCCCGCCCTAAGAACCATAATCAATGCGCCGACCTGATTCCGGACCCCCTGCTGTGAGCGCCGAATTCCACAAAACCACCCCTTTGCGTTTCGAATGCACTGGCTGCGGCGTGTGCTGCACCGGTGATGCCAGCCGCTATGTGGCCGCCGGCCCGCAGGAGCAGGAAACCATACGTGCCTTTCTGAATATTTCCCGCGCCTGGTTCCGGCGACGCTATCTCACTTGGGTGGACGAAACCACCGAGGGGCTGCGCCTCGCCCACGGCCGTTGCGTGTTTCTCGATGAGAATCGCCGTTGCCGCATCTACCCCGTGCGCCCGGTGCAGTGCCGCACCTACCCCTGGTGGCCGGAGGTGGTGGCGTCGTCCGCCAGCTGGCGCGCGGAGGCCCGCCGCTGCGAAGGCATCAACCGCGGCGCGCAAGTCCCCCTGACTAAAATCAGGGTAGCGCTGAAACGCAAAGGCCGCTGAGCGCCGGACACGCGGCGGCAGTGGACGCGTGGCCATAGCAGACTCTAATGTTGCGTGCCCGCCCTAAGAGCCATAATCAATGTTGCGTGCCCGCCCTAAGAGCCATGATCGTCGACCAGGGGATACACACTAACATCAGAGGGAGAATCGTGTGGGGGGGTGCGCGAAATAAAAGAGCCGACAGATCCGCGGGACGCGTGACCCAGAGGAGGGAGTCCATTGTCAGGATCCAACTTAGGTCCGAAATCCAAGGGTGCTCTCGGCATCACCTTGGGGCATGTCCCGCAGAAAATCTCTGTCGGCGTTATGACCGCGCTGTATGGCCATAACGTCTACAGCTTAATCGGGTCGCGCCCAGATCCGCATTGATGTGGATCAACTATATGTAAGACTCAAGAAAACAGAGCCGGTGGCTTTTTATTTGGCCAGGTCGAGAAAATTAACCGCCGGCCGCCCGGCACTGCCGGCAAGATAGGTCGCCAGGGGCGGTAAAGTAACCTTCAGGCCCTCCAGCAGTCGCCAGGGCGGGTTGACCAGCACGAGGCCGCTGCCGTTGAGGCGCTGCTCGACGTCCAGGGGCAGGGTAAGGAATTCCACGGCACTGATCACGGGACTGGCCGCGCCACCCAGGGTCCGCAGCGACGCATAAAACTGCTCCACCGGCCGGCGGCCCTTGATGGGATACCAGGCGAGGTAGACGCCGTTGCGCCAATGTTTCAAGGCACGTGCCAGCGCCTCAACAATGCGCTCGAATTCATCTTTTTGTTCGTAGGGCGGATCGATCAGCACCAGACCGCGGTTTTCCTTCGGCGGGACAAACCCCTTGAGCCCGCGCCAGGCATCGGTGTGATGCACGCCGATACTTCCTGCCTCGGACCCGAGATTGGCTTTCAAGTCGGCCACCTCCTGCGGGTGCAACTCCAGCAGCACCGCCCGATCCTGCGGGCGGAGAAAATCGCGGATGATAAACGGGGAGCCGGGATAAAACTGCAGGTCCCCGTCCGGGTTCAATCTTTCGATGGCGGCGAAATAGCCCGCCAGCGCCGGCCACGCGGCCCGCTGCGGCCACAAACGGTCGATGCCATTTTCAAACTCCCCGGGGGCCTCCAGCCGATACACGCCACTGCCGGCGTGGCTATCGATGACACAAAAGGGGGTTTCCTTGGCCTGCAACGACTGCAATACCCGCGTCAACACGTAATGCTTGAAGACATCGGCGATATTGCCGGCATGGTAGCTGTGACGGTAGTTCAAGGGGGCCTGCTGCGCGTATGGGATATGGCTGACGGATATGATACCCGTATTATGGCTCTTAGGGCGGGCACGCCCCAGTGGCATGGCTCTTAGGGCGGGCACGCCCACATGAGCGAAAGATCGTGCCCGCGGCTGTCAACCGGGGTGATTTTGGTGCGTTAAGCCCTATGTAGCCACATTAACCTGACCAAAGGAAAACCCATGAAAACCCAACTGTTTGCCGCCAGCCTGCTCACCCTGTTAGTCACCGCCCCCGCCCTGGCGGACACTGCCGGCGCCACGGATGCGGATCAGACGCAGAACCGCTTCGAACGTCACGGCGACCGCATAGACAACCGCCTCGACAATCGCGGCGAGCGCATCAACGAAAGACTGGATCAACGCGGCGAGCGGGCCAACGACCGCCTCGACCAGCGCGGCGAAAACATCAACGACCGCCTCGACCGCAGGTCCGATCGTGCCGAGGCCAATGGTCACGATGGGCGCGCCGAGCACCTGGACAAACGCGGCGATCGCGTCGAGAATCGCCTGGACCAGCGCGGTGACCGTATCGAGAACCGCACCGACCGGCGCGGCGACCGCGTAGAAAACCACCTGGACAAGCGCGGTGACCGCGCCGAGCGTCGACTGGATCATCGTGGCGCACACGCCCACCGGCACGCGGCACGTTGATTCTGGACATGCGGACAGAATGCAGCAGCACACGGTAAGGGGGCACCGCTGGACTCCAACCAGGCACTGGACCGGTTCCTGGCCGGCATCGAACGCCGCGCGTTTCGCATGGCGCATCTCGCCACCGGCAACCGGGAAGACGCGCTCGATCTGGTTCAG
>JANNJF010000259.1:0-5300 GCA_031405715.1 Gammaproteobacteria bacterium
GATACCCACCGATGTCCACGGATTGGACTTCACATAATCATCGGTCACGGCCGCGGCCTGCTTGGCCTTGTCGACGACGATTTGCTCCGCATCCTCCAGACTGGCCTTGGCGGTCTGGATCTTTTCGGCGAATTTCGCGCGTGTGACGTTGAAGCCTTCGCCGGAGACTTTTGCCGTTGCCTGGAGTAATTCATCGGCATCGTGGATGATGGATTTGAAATCAGCGGCCATCTTGCCTTTTGTCCGATTGAATTCGTTAATTGCCTGTTCCATGATGTGATCCCCTTGGATATCTATTGTGTGATTAAACTGCGTAGTGTGTTTTCATTTTTCCTGCACTGCGAAAAAGGTACTGTTCGGTAGCACGCATACGACAGGCCACTTAGCAGCAGCTGGTCTCCGCAATCCGGTAATTCTCTAGTATTAAATGAAATGCTTATGTAGGTTGTCGGCAAAGCCATCGATCCATTTCAGACGCGAGACAACCGTAACGGCAGACATAATCGCCCTCTTCTCTGACGAAGATCAGGGAAACGGTGCGCTCGGTGTGGAAAAGTATGCATGATCTGATTTAACACTGGACTCATTGATCACTCTGCCCAGCGATGCGGGAAACGTATTCGGAGCAGGAAGCAGGCACGTGAAAAATCGAGGCCCAGCTGCCAATCTGTACGCTAACGTACGGAACACATGCGTGTTTGGCGGTTTAATCCTGGTATAAATAAGGTCATCGTTCGAGTATGGCTGAAACATGCTGCGAACCGCACAAAGGAGATCGATATGAATCGGGATACCACCCAGGGTCACTGGAAACAGTTCAAGGGCAAAATGCAGGTGCAGTGGGGCAGGCTTACTGGTGATTACCTCTGCGTGATCACCGGAAGGTGTACACAAATTGCCGGCGAGAGACAGTGCGCGTACGGCGTTATTCTCCCAAAAATACTGATGGGTAAAAAGACTAGTCGTTATCCCGCGAGCAACCCCTCGCCCAACCCTGCAAGGGTCAGCGCCATATCTTCCCAGTCATCTGTCGTTGCGATACCTACGCACGAAAGCCATTGAGTTCTGACGACTGTTTGCTACTGACAATACATAAGGAGTTAAAAAAATGCTTGAAACTATTGCGATTATTCTCATTATCCTCTGGCTGCTCGGCTTTGTTACCTCGTACACCATGGGCGGATTGATACATATACTCCTGGTCATCGCGGTCGTGGTGATTCTGATACGCCTCATCCGTGGCCGGCGCCTGTAACGTCCCTGAGTTTGCATGCAGCGAGGACCAAGCAAGGTGATCGGGTAGTTCCCGGTCACCTTTTTACTTGTCTTGCTCGCCGCGCATATTACAAATATAAATCCCTACTGGAGAAATTGATATGAACTCAGTCAAGATTTTAGCCATCGCACTGATCATCGCCGGCGGTTTGGGTTTGGCCTATGGTAGTTTCACTTATACCAAGGACACGCATGAGGCCAAGCTGGGACCGATAGAGCTGTCGGTCAAGGATAGGCAGACCGTCAATGTGCCGGTATGGGCCGGCGTGGGGGCAATCGTAGCGGGGCTGGTCCTGCTCGTAGCGCGCAAGTAAAATCGGTTCCTCCTGATTGGCACCGCTGTCATTTTGCCCCGAATTGCCGGAGGACACCCGCATTAAACCGCCTGGCATGCCGCGAATGTACTGGGCGTAAAATACGAATAGCAGGGGCTTAATACATGGCGATCATTGCAAGGCGACCCGCGTCACCTTGGCACTCACGCGTAAGCACCTGCCCCACGGAGGTTGCTTCGTCGCGATATCGCTCCTCATGCCTCGCTGTGGCAGACGCTCCTGGGCAGCGTCTTCGACCCATTCCTCACTTGAATTTGGATTGGGTATCCGCCACGCCGGCCTTAAGGTCATCCCAGAGTTTATCGGCAGTTTCTTTGACCTGCTCCCAGACTTCGCCACCGGCCTTTTCCATCTCTTGCATTTTGTCAGACGCCGCACGCTGCTTGGCACGCAACGCCTGCAGCTGCTCGGCACGCTTGATCTTCAAGTCAGCCGCCACATTCCCCGCCTTGGCTTCCAATAAATCAATTTGGGCGCCCCATTCTTTCAGTTGCGCTGCCATTTTTTGTTTATATGCTTCTCGAATTTCCAAGGTCCACTCCTTCAATAGATAGTTGCAATTCGCCTTATACGATCGGTATTGGCCGCAGCCGGATTTCAACCTCTCCCACCCCCGCCACCACTCGCACTAATGCTTCTGCCCGATGGCGTGCAGGGCGGCGTATCAACCGATCCCTTAGGGAACCTCTGAACAAGTCCCCTCTCCCCCGTGCACTTCGGGGGAGAGGGTTAGGGTGAGGGGGATAATTCGCGATTTCCCCTCACCCTGTCCCTCTCCCTAAGGGAGAGGGAACGTGACCTGATAGTTTTTGCCACTTGTTCAGAGGTTCCTTAGTGGCACAACACCTCTACGCTATCAATACTGACACAGCGTAGTGGGACCGGACACGGCAAGTGCTGCTTTGACCTTGACGGTCATCGCCGCACCATCCAAGGCTACACCGGTTTTAGCCTGTTACTTTTCCAGTTTTTTATCGACTTTATCGGCCGCTTCATCTATTTTCTGGCCGGCCTGATCCACCGTCTGGTCTATCTTTTTGCCTGCGGTCTCCGCCGGCCCCGGCTTTTCGCAGGCGGCCAGTCCCGCAGCAAACAACAGCGAAATACCGATCAATGTTAACTTCTTTAAAATTTTCATTTTAATTACCTTTGCAGTTCATGCCTATCGCCAAAAATAAAACCGCACTTGATGGACGAATAAAGTGAAGAGCGTCCCACAACCCCGGAAACAGATACCCGGCGGGCCGCCCGACAACAATCCGCTCTACGGCTCACTTAACCCGCATATCATTCTTCACCGACTTCACGCCATTGACGCGGCCTGCAACCTCAACCGCCTTGTCGATGTCCTCCTGGGAACTTACGAAGCCGCTCAACTGAACGACACCCTTGAACGTTTCAACGTTGATCTCGCCCGATTTCAGCGTAGCGGTGTGAAGTATGGCGTGCTTCACTTTGGTGGTGATAACGGAGTCATCGATATACTCTCCGGTCCCCTCACGTGTGTCTGTCGATACGCATCCGAAAAGAGTAACCAGGGCCAGGACGGAGAAAAAAGCGGCAAGGCGTTTTGTGGTGAATTTCATGATTGTGTTCCTTAAGTAGAGAGAATACTTGGGCAGGAGAGAGCTTCGGCGGTTGCCGAAGCCCGGTTCTGTCGCTATTTGGCGTAGTTGAAGATGATGATGACCCTGCGGTTTTCCTGCTGTCCCGCTAATGTCGTGCCGTAGGCGGTACGTCGGGTCTGGCCGAAGGCCGCCGTGGAGAGCCGCGAACGGGCTACGCCCAGTTCCACCAGGTAATTCACCACGCTCTGAGCACGTTGCTGGGAGACTTCCATCGACACCTTGGGGGTCGCCTGCGACTGTTGCGCGCCAAGGCCGGCGACCTTATCAGCGTGTCCTTCCACCGTTGCAGTGACGGAGGGATTTTCTTCCATGAAATTCGCCACCTTGCGCAACTCGCCGCGGTACTCCGGACTTACGTCGTGCTTGTACGGGTCGAACTCGATATCCATGGCCACGGCGGTCTTAGCGGTAGCCACCTTGAGCCCTGAGAAATCCGTCGCGCACGTGATGACCGCATTGATACGCCGGTTCTGGCGTTTCCCTGCCTCGGTGCTGTTGTCCGCCAACGGGTGCTCTTCTCCACGGCCGAATGCTGTCAGCCTGGATGCAGCGATCTTTTGTTCATTCACCAGGTAATTCACCACGCTCTGTGCCCGGCGCTGTGACAGCTCCATGTTTTTCTGCGATGTCCCGACGTTATCGCTGTGACCCTCGATGATTGCCGTGGTATCGGGGTATTTACGCATAAAGGTGACCAACACGCCGAGCTTCTCCATGTCATCGCGCTGAATTTCATCCGCATTGATCTCGTAGGCAAGGGCGAGAACGCTGCAGTACTGCTGCTGCGCCCGGACCGGCACCGGTGCTGCCGCCGCCACGACGGCTGGCGGGGGTGTCGCTGCTTTGCGTGCGGGCTCTGCCTGATTCCCGCCGAACATGACGACCACTCCCACTGAATACATGTTGATGTCACCGTCATTGCCGACGGCATCGTTCATGCGGTAGCGCTCCCACTCTCCGCGTAATCCGACTTTTTTGGTGAGATCGTACTGTAACCCCAAGCCAAGCTTGTAGTTCAAATCGTTCTTGCTGGGACTGCTATCCGCCGGCGCGGCAACGGCGCCAGTACTGGAGAAACCGTCTTTGGCTTCAGCGTAGTTCAATCCAACCCGGCCCAGGGCCGAAAACTTTTCAGTGATGGGCAGTATGCCGACGGCGTCGAAATTCAGGCCTTGCAGCTTGATCGTGCCGCTCTGTGTTCCCGCCGGTACGGTAGTCGCCGTATAACCAAAGCGTCCCAGATTGAAATAGCCGCCTTCGAGGGCGAAATGCCGGTTGAATTTGTATCCGCCAAAAATCTTGAAGGCGGTATCGCTGTCGTCCTCGGAAAACGAAGTCGTGCCAAGACCCGATCCCAGCAGCTCGGCGACGATCCGCTCGTTATCGATATTCGCTCTCGACTGGCCGACGCTCAATCCGGCTAACCAGCCTGAATCATCCGCCATTGCGAATTGGGTGTTTATAACCGCACACCCCAGCAAGCCCATTGCTCCTACGGATTTAACTAATCTTTTCATACGTTTCTCCGATATAACGTGGCGCAACTCATCGAGTGCCGCCAACATTAAAGTGACCTGCTTACGGTTGGCTTCCCCTTGCACGGGAAACTTCCGGTATTTCCTCACGCGTCTTGTCCGGTTTTCACACCGAATGCCTCATGCCCGCTTACTTGCAGGTGGAAGGTGCACTCGCATTGCCCGGCACGGAAACGACGTTGGCGTCGAACACAAACGCGCCGGCCGTATACGCCCCTGCCAGCAACCTGCCGCAGGAGCTCGCACCGGTCACCATGGTGATATCCGCGGCGGCCAGGATGTTGCCTTGGAACTCAGAGTAGGCACCCAGCGTGGCGGACGTGGCGGCCTGCCAAAATACGCGGGAGGCCTTGGCGCCGTTGACCAGGAGGATGCGGGTGTGTACCCCGGGTGATGGTGCGCCGGCAGCCGTGCCGATGGAGCTGGACGACTGAAAGTAAAAGGCCGCATTCGGATCGCCCTGGGCGTCGAGGGTGATATCACCGGTGATCAGAATCGACGTGAGGGACTGATAGACGCCAGGGACG
>JANNJF010000260.1:0-1256 GCA_031405715.1 Gammaproteobacteria bacterium
CATTACTCATTACCCATCACCGGGTTTGATGGGTGACGAGTTATTTTGTGAGGCTTTTGTGCAGGCCAGTGATCAGTTTTGATACGCGGTCCGCTAGTTTAAATACACCGTGCTCATGGCTGACGTACCCAAGATCTTCTGAAATCAACAATTGTGTTTCCAACTCGCTTAAAGACCCTCTTGCGATGCTCAAAAATTGTGCAAACTCCTTCTTGCGCGTCCGTGCCGCACCTTCCGCCAGGTTGCTCGGAATAGAGACTGCGGCACGCCGCATTTGAGATGTTAGACCATACAACTCCTCTGCCGGAAACTTGCGTGTCAGTGCATAAACCGATCTGACCAGAGCCATCGCTCCTTTCCACGCTTCAAGGTTGTAGTGAGGCCGCCGGCTCTCACCTCTCACCCACCGCTCCTCACCCATTACTCATCAAACCCAGCGATGGGTGATGGGTAATGAGTAAGAGCGAATGGTTCTGGTTTTTACCCTTCACCCTTAACTCATCACCCATCACCAAGGTTTTACACATTACCCATCACCCATTACTGATTTCCATACTGTCTATCGATCCAGTGCTTATAGTCGCCGCTGGTCACGCCACTTATCCAATCGCCGTTATCGAGATACCACTGCACAGTCTTGCGAATCCCCGTCTCAAAGGTCTCTGCGGGCTGCCAGCCGATTTCGCGCTCGATCTTGGCAGGGTCGATGGCGTAGCGGCGGTCGTGTCCCGGCCTGTCCCTCACGAAGGTGATGAGGCTCGCGTATTTGTCCGGCCCCGGCGCGAGATCGTCGAGAATCGCGCAGATGCCATGAACCACTTCGAGATTGGTCTTTTCGTTCTTGCCGCCGACATTGTAGGTTTCGCCCGGCTCGCCGCGCTGCAGCACCGCGCGGATCGCGGCGCAATGATCGCCCACATAAAGCCAGTCGCGCACGTTCTTTCCGTCGCCGTAGATCGGCAGTGGCCTGCCTCCAAGCGCATTTAGGATCACCAGCGGAATGAGCTTTTCGGGGAACTGGTAAGGGCCGTAGTTGTTGGAGCAATTGGTGGTCAGCACCGGCAGGCCGTAGGTGTGATGGTAGGCGCGCACCAGATGATCGGAAGCCGCTTTCGACGCCGAGTAGGGGCTGTTGGGCGCGTACGCCGTCGTCTCGGAAAACGCGCGATCGCCGGGACCGAGCGAGCCGTACACTTCGTCCGTGGAGACATGAAGAAAACGGAATCCTTCGCCTGCGCCGCCCGTTAGACCCTGCC
>JANNJF010000261.1:0-3095 GCA_031405715.1 Gammaproteobacteria bacterium
GCCTGCTGATACTAACGACAATATCTGATCGGTGGCGGTGGGCGCGCCTATGCGCGCATTGGTGCTGTAATCATCCATCGCCCTGACGCGAAACCCGGCGAACATACCATACGCACGATGATACAGAGCGAGGATCTGGTACCCAAACCCAAACCCAAACCCAAACCCCTCCCGTTATGGCGAGGCCACGCTTTTGGCGACGGCGGCCATCTCTCGTGACCGTGTCGTCTACAGGTTAGGGAGATTGCCGCGCCGCTGTCGCTCAACGTAATGACGACAAAGTTTAGGTTTGGTGTTAATTTTTTTGGATGTAGATTTTCAACGCCCCGTCAGAGCTCGCCGAGCACCGGCCGCTCCCGCACATCCCTGCGCTCCGCGGCATTTGTGAATCCCTTCACATCACAGCCCCACCGGGGAGCCTTCGCGAGCACTGTCTGAGCTTAGCCATCGATAGTGGCTAAGCGAGTTGCGCAGCGCCCCGGTGGGGCGAGGAGCACAGGGGACCGCGCTGCTTTTGCGCGGCGAGCGATCGGGTGTGCTTTCTTTTGGTTACTTTTCTTTGCACAAACAAAGAAAAGTAACCCGCCTGCGACGCACAGGGATGTGCAAGTGCCGCGGAGCGCATGGATGCGCGGGAGCGGCCGGTGCGGGAACCGCAAGTAGGGGTTAAGACCGCGCGGAAGCGCGACAATAGGGGTGCTAGGGATAGGGAGTTCCGAGGCGTTTAATGCCGCGCCGGGAGCAAGCTCCCGATAAGACAGCGGCGGCGAGCCGCCGCACTCCAAAAGTACGCATTGCCAGAGGCTCCCCCGACTCACAGCCAGATCATATACCCACTTTCATAACGATGGCTGAGGGCCATATGGAAGGGGAACATGCGGATCTTGTAGCACTGTAGTCCGGACAGTTTCGGATGCAGGTCCAGGCGGAACAGCGCATCGCCCGCGTCGGTGTGTCCATCCGGTGTGAAAATATAGGTGTACTGGGAGGAAAATGCGCCGTTCTCGTCTTCCGTGCCTACCAGGCATTCCATCAGTACGTCGTCCGTGTCCAGTTTGCCGAGGCGTGCCGCCATGCGGATCGGTAGCGCCTTGCCGGACTTGATGACTGCCGGGGCCTCATCCAGCCGCTGCAGGCTGACGTCCGGCCAGTATTTTTCGATCTTCTTTTTCCACGCCGCCACTTCACGCGCACGTTCGAAGGCGTTGCCCGACAACACCAGCTGCTTGGTGCGCGCGGGGTGGTAGTAGTTGCGCGCATAGTCCATGACCATGCGCTGGGCGTTGAAGCGCGGCATGATGGACTTCATCGAAGCCTTGGATTTTTTCACCCAGCCCTCGGGATAGCCGTAGCCATTGCGTTCGTAATACAGCGGCACGATCTGTTGTTCCAGGAGGCTCATGAGTTCCTGGCCTTCTTCCCAGTCACGGTAGGCGGGATCGTGGTTCGGTCCGTGCGGTGCGATGGCCCAGCCGTTTTCGCCGTTGTAGCCTTCGCCCCACCAGCCGTCGAGCACGCTTAGATTGATGACGCCGTTGATGCCGGCCTTCTCCCCCGAGGTACCGCTGGCCTCCAGCGGGTACTGTGGGGTGTTGACCCAGACATCCACACCGGTGACCAGTTTGCGTCCGAGGGCCAGGTCGTAGCCTTCCAGCAGAATAATCTTTCCTTCGAACTCCGGGCGCCGCGAGAAGTCGTGAATGACGCGGATGAGTTCCTGACCCGGTTTGTCGTGCGGGTGGGCCTTGCCCGCGAAGATCAACAGCACCGGGTGTTTGGGGTTGTTCAGCAACCGCGCCAGCCGGTCCGGATCGGAGAACAGCAGGGTGGCGCGCTTGTACGTAGCAAAGCGGCGCGCGAAGCCGATAACGAGCATGTCGGTCTCGTGGCGCGCCAGCAGCCGCGTGTAGCGCTCGATCAGCGCCTGGCTGCAGCCGTTGCGCTGGTGCTGCAACAGCGCGCGCTTGCGCACCTCGGTCTGCAGATCCGCCTTGAGGGACTGGCGCAGACTCCAATAGCTGTGATCCGGGATATCGTCGATCTGCTGCCAGAAGGTCTCGTTCAGCAGTTCGTTGCGCCAGCTGCCGCCGAAGCGCATATCGAACAGGTTGATCCATTCGCGCGCCAGGAAGGTCGGTACGTGCACACCGTTGGTGACGTAGCCGATGGGGTTCTCGTCCGCGGGTATCTGCGGCCAGATGTAGGACTCCATGCGCGAGGCCACCTGTCCGTGGATGCGACTGACGCCGTTGCGATAGCGTGAGCCGCGCAGCGCCAGGGCGGTTTGATTGAAACCGTGTTCGTTGCCCGGGCTGCTACCGAGTTTGAAGAAGGTGGCCTGGTCCACGTTGAGCTGCTTGATCAGATCGGCCAGGTAGGTGGTGATCATGTCGTGGGGGAAGATGTCGTGGCCCGCGGCCACCGGCGTGTGCGTGGTGAATACCGTGTTGCACGCCACCAGCTCTATGGCGCTGTCGAAATCCAACCCTTCCTGCACCTGTTCGCGGCAACGCTCCAGGATGAGGAAGGCGGCATGTCCTTCATTGATATGCCAGACGTTGGGGTTGCGTCCGACCGCGCGCAATGCGCGTACGCCGCCGATGCCGAGCACAATCTCCTGCTGTATGCGCGTGTGCGTGTCGCCGCCGTAGAGTTGGTAGGTGATGGAGCGGTCGGCGTCGGCGTTTTCCGGCAGGTCGCTGTCGAGGAGATACAGGGTGATGCGTCCGGCCTTGGCCTGCCATACCTTGAGGCTTACTTCCCGCTCCGCCACCTGCACCTTGACGTGTAGTTCCTGACCGTTGTTGTCCAAGGCGGGAGTCACCGGCAGGTCGGCAAAATTTGTGGGTGTGTAATGGGCCACCTGCACGCCCTGGGCGTCGATGGTCTGGGTGAAATAACCCTGGCGGTAAAGCAGGCCGACCGCCACGAAGGGCAGGCCCAGATCACTCGCCGCCTTGCAGTAATCCCCCGCCAGGATGCCGAGGCCGCCGGAATAAATGGGAAAGCTTTCGTGAAAACCGAATTCGGCGCAGAAATACGCCACCAGGTCCTGGTCGGGGTTGAGCAGTTCGCTGGCGCCGGCGGTGATGGTC
>JANNJF010000262.1:0-1325 GCA_031405715.1 Gammaproteobacteria bacterium
GGCATCCGTCGCCCTTTTTTTGTTTTGGAGAGTCGCCCGCATGACATATCCCATTTTCGATATCGCCGACGCCGGCAGCCCCAACACGCGCCTACCGAATGCGTCGCGTATGCCAACCTGGATACGACAGGAGCTGGGCAAGGGTGCGCAATACGCCCATACCGCCGACGCGGTGCACGGCCACGGGCTGCATACCGTGTGCGAAGAGGCGCGCTGCCCGAATCGCGGCGAGTGCTGGAGCCGCGGTACGGCAACCTTCATGTTGCTGGGCGATACCTGTACCCGGGCCTGCGGTTTTTGTTCCGTTAAAACTGGCCGCCCCAATCGTGTCGACCAGGACGAGCCGCGCCGTGTGAGTCAGGCGGTGGCGGGCCTGGGCTTGCGCTACGTTGTTTTGACCTCGGTGAATCGCGACGATCTGGCAGACGGCGGCGCCGGGATATTCGCCGAGACCCTGCGCCAGTTGCGCGCTCAGGACCCGCACATCGGCGTGGAATTCCTCACGCCGGATTTTCGTAATGTTCAGGCCGAGGCTGCGGCGAGTATTATGCGTGTCCTGGGAGAGCAGTGGGAAGAGCAGCGCGCCGCGACCACGACTCAGAACCTACGCCTAGTATGGGGGCATAACGTGGAAACCGTGCCGCGGCTCTATCGTACGGTACGCAAGGGCGCTACCTATGCACGCAGCCTGGCGTTGCTCGAACGCGTTGCGGGCCTGCCTGGTGTCGAGGCGAAATCCGCCTTGATGCTCGGCCTGGGCGAAACCCGCGACGAGGTGCTGGCGGTCATGCGCGACCTGCGTGCCGTCGGCGTGCAGCGTCTGTCCCTGGGCCAATATCTGCGTCCGACCCGCGATCACCTGCCGGTGCTTGAATACGTGCACCCGCAGGTGTTTGCCGATTACGAGCATGCAGGTCGCGCCCTGGGTTTCGCGTGGATCAAGGCCGGTCCCCTGGTGCGCAGTTCGTATCACGCCGAAGAAATACAAACCGCCGCTGCCCGCAGCGTACCGTGAGGTGCGTGGTGCCGGACAGAGCAAAATAAGAGGATCTGTGAGTGGGCAATAAAACACCGTTGTACGACACGCACGTAAAGCTGGGCGCCAAGATCGTGGATTTTGGCGGCTGGGATATGCCGCTGCATTACGGCTCGCAGCTCGAAGAGCACCACAAGGTGCGCAAGGGCGCCACCGCGCGGGTTGTTGGGCATCAGCACCAGATAACGCCCGGCCAGGCTGACGAAGGTGGTCAGGGCCGCGCCCTTGTTGCCGCGCTCTTCTTTCTCGACCTGGACCAGCAGTTCCTGGCCTTCGCGGATCGCCTCCT
>JANNJF010000263.1:0-3105 GCA_031405715.1 Gammaproteobacteria bacterium
GTGCGCTTCATCGAGGCGAACTTTCGGGGCCCGATGACGACGGAGCTGGTCGTGACGCTCCCGCAGGGCGCGCGCATCTACGACGGGGCGAGCCTCCGACTGCTGACCCGGATCGAGCACCACTTCGAGGGAGAGCGCAGCACCGGAGCGGTCTGGAGCTTCCTCGACTTCCTCGAGGAGGCGCATCGCGCCGACCGAGGTCGCCCCGCGGCCTCCCTCGACGCCCTCGCGGCGTCGGTGCCCGACGCCATGCCGATCGCGTCCTCCCTCGAGGGCCTGGCGGCCTTCTGGAGCGAGGCCGCCGAGGGTGGCCGCGAACGCGCGCGCATCTCGGTGCACCGGCGTTGGCTCGACGGGCGCGAGCAGATCCCCTACCTCGATCGCCTCGCGGCCTTCGTCGCGGCGCTGAACCAGGAGCTCGGGCCGGCGGGCTGGCACGTGGAGCTGTATGTGGATTCGCGGGAGCTGGATGGGCTGTTTGATACGCTGGCGGCCCTTCCGGCGGTCAGTATCGATCACCTGGGGCTCGTTCGGTGCCGTCGCTGATTACAGCCTGTTATTCTGTTCATCTTCGCCAAAAAACGGCGAAACGTTAACTTGTGTTGTGCCAGGATTTACCCCCCACTTACAGGGAAGTAAACCAATAAATCTGAAACGACCTCAAGCGGGCCACGAACGGCCCCGGCAGATTTCCTGATCTATTAATGTCGTTTAATGTCGTTACATGTTTATTTAAAGGTATATCTTCATGTATGTCCAGCTAACCTGGTGTAAAAATAGGCTCTTTAGCCCGCAGGGCCGACAAACGGAATGGCTCCCTGCAGCGATTCTATAGTTGACTGTTTCAGTCAACTACTATCGGACTATCAGTCCGCTTGCTTGCGCAGAAACGCTGGAATATCAAGATACTCCATGCCGGAGTCCGCCATACCGATACGTGACTCGCTGCCGCGTCGATTGCGGATGACGGTCGGTGTGTCCAGCTGCTCATAGTCAGTCATGCCGGTTCCCGTCTTGATGACTTTGTAGGGCTGTTGGCGTTTTTGCCCCTGGCCAAGCCCGGTGGCCACCACCGTCACGCGTAACTCGTCCCCCAGACTGGAGTCAATAACGGTGCCGATAACGACCGTCGCATCGTCGGCGGCGAACTCTTTGACGGTATTGCCCACCTCCTCAAATTCGCCAATAGACAAGGACTCGCTGGCGGTGACGTTCACCAGGATACCGCGGGCGCCGGCAATATTGACGTCTTCCAGCAACGGGCTCGATACCGCGGCGCGCGCGGCTTCCGTGGCACGGTTCTCGCCGCGGGCACTGGCGGAACCCATCATCGCCAGACCCATCTCCGACATCACGGTACGCACATCGGCGAAGTCCACATTGATCAGACCAGGACGGGTGATCAGCTCGGCGATACCCTGCACCGCACCCTGCAACACTTCGTTGGCCTTGCCAAAGGCGTCCAACAGGCGTCCAACAGGCTCGCGCCTTTACCCACTACGGAGAGGAGTTTCTCGTTTGGGATGGTGATGACGGAATCGACAAATTCCGCCAGTTCCTTGATGCCCTGATCGGCGATGGCCATGCGCTTCTTTCCCTCGAAAGGGAACGGCTTGGTGATCACCGCCACCGTGAGGATGTCCATGTCACGCGCGACCTGCGCCACCACCGGTGCCGCCCCGGTTCCGGTTCCACCCCCCATGCCGGCGGTGATGAAGACCATGTCCGCACCGTTCAACACTTCCGCGATACGTTCACGATCCTCCACTGCGGCCTGACGGCCGATGCCGGGATCCGCCCCGGCGCCCAAGCCCTTGGTGAGGTTGGTGCCCAGTTGAAGAATTGTGCGCGCATTGGATTTCTTCAATGCCTGCGAGTCGGTGTTGGCGACGATAAACTCGACACCTTCAATATTGGCGGAGACCATGTGTTCCACCGCGTTACCGCCTCCGCCGCCGACGCCTATCACCTTGATCACGGCCTGTTGGCCGTAGGTATCCATTAATTCAAACATTGCGCTGCCTCCTGTGTGAGTGCACTAACCTTAGTGTTGAAGGATTCCGTCCGACAATCGGCAAGCCGCCCGATCCGCCCATCTCCATAATGTCGTTTTGTCATTTAAAAATTCCCCTGAAACCAGCTCTTCATTTTTCCCATCACACCCTTGATGCCTGCTTGGGACGAGCGCGTGTGCATGCTGTAATTCCTGCCCACACGACTGCGCGCGCCATACAGCACCAGACCCACCCCGGTGGCGTAAATCGGGTTGTGTACAACACCGCTCAATCCACCGACGTACTGGGGGATGCCGATGCGCACCGGCATGTGAAACACCTCTTCGGCCAGTTCCGCCATGCCTTCCATCTTGGAGCTGCCGCCGGTGAGCACGATGCCGGAGCCGACCAGATCTTCGAATCCGCTGCGGCGCAACTCGGCGAGTATCAAACTAAAGAGCTCCTCGATGCGCGGCTCCACCACCTCGGCCAGGGTCTGACGCGCCAGTTTGCGCGGCGGCCGTTCGCCGACACTCGGTACTTCGATGGTTTCGTCCGCCTTGGCCAGCTGGGTCAGGGCACAGCCGTATTTTTTCTTGATCTCCTCGGCGAACTGCGTGGGGGTCCGCAGCGCCACGGCGATGTCGTTTGTCACCTGGTCGCCGGCGATGGGAATCACGGCGGTATGGCGGATAGCGCCTTCGGTAAATACCGAGATGTCCGTGGTGCCGCCACCGATATCCACAAGACAGACACCCAGCTCTTTCTCATCTTCCGTGAGCACCGACATGCTGGACGCGAGTTGCTCGAGGATGATGTCGTCCACCTCTAAACCGCAGCGACGCACGCACTTGATGATGTTCTGCGCCGCCGACACCGCGCCGGTCACGATATGCACGTTGACCTCCAGCCGCACGCCGCTCATGCCGAGCGGCTCGCGCACGTCGCCCTGGCCGTCGACGACAAATTCCTGGTTCAGTATGTGCAATACCTGCTGATCAGTCGGAATCGGGATCGCCTTTGCGGTCTCGATTACGCGTTCGACGTCCTGGCGCGTCACCTCGCTATCCTTGATCGCGACCATGCCGCGCGAATTTATGCTCTTGATATG
>JANNJF010000264.1:0-4497 GCA_031405715.1 Gammaproteobacteria bacterium
CTCAAGGCCGTGCGCACCGGTCCCGCCATGGGACTGGTAATCGAGGCGCGCCTCGACAAGGGTCGTGGCCCGGTGGCGTCGGTGCTGGTCCAGCAGGGCATCTTGCGCAAAGGCGATGTCATTCTCGCTGGCGCTGAATCCGGTCGCGTGCGCGCCATGCTGGATGAGAACGGTCACTCGGTGAAGGAGGCCGGACCGAGCATTCCGGTGGAAATCCAGGGTCTGTCCGGTGTGCCGAATGCTGGCGATGAAGTGGTGGTGGTGGAGAGCGAACGTAAGGCGCGTGAAATCGCGCTCTATCGTCAGGGTAAATTCAAAGACGTGAAACACGCGCGCCAGCAGGCCGCCAAACTGACTAATGTATTCCAGACCATGCAGGAGGGTGAGGCCAAGACCCTCAACCTGGTCATCAAGACCGACGTGCAGGGTTCGGTTGAAGCGCTCAGCGATGCGCTGGAGAAGTTGTCCACGGACGAGGTCCGGGTCCGGGTGATCCACGGCATGGTCGGCGGCATCAGCGAGTCAGACGTCAATCTGGCACGCGCCTCCCAGGCGATCGTCATCGGCTTCAACGTGCGCGCCGACAGCGGTGCGCGCCGCCTGATCGAGTCGGAAGGCGTGGATGTGCACTACTACAACGTCATCTATGACGCGGTGAACGATGTCAAAGCCGCGCTCACCGGCATGCTCAAGCCGTTGTTCAAAGAGGAAGTGGTGGGTCTGGCCGAGGTGCGCGAGGTCTTCAAGGCGCCCAAGATCGGTGCCATCGCCGGCAGCTATGTGGTGGAAGGCGTGGTACGCCGCAACCGCCCGATCCGCATATTGCGCGACAACGTGGTCATCTTCGAGGGTGAGATCGATTCACTGCGCCGCTTCAAAGACGACGTCAACGAGGTCAAGGCCGGTGTCGAGTGCGGTATCGGCGTGAAGAATTACAACGACATCCAGGTGGGCGATCAGATCGAATGCTTCGATAAGGTTGAGATCGTGCGCACCCTGTGAGCACGAACTTTAGCTGACATGGGCAAAGAGACCGGGCGTACCCGCCGGATCGCCGAGTTGCTCCAACGGGAGCTGGCGGATCTTATTCGGCGTGAAGTGCATGATCCACGCGTAAAGCAGCTGACTCTGACGTCGGTGGACGTATCCTCGGATCTGTCCCATGCCAAGGTCTATATTACCCAGCTGACCGGCATCGAGCAGGCGACGGAAACGCTTAAAGTGCTGAACAAGGCGTCCGGTTTTCTCCGCCATGCCCTACGTGATCGGGTATTGCTGCGGGTGATCCCGCAACTGCACTTCGTGTATGACGAATCCGTGGAAGAAGGGGCCAAGATTTCCCGCCTGATCGATCTTGCGCTGGCCCAGGACAGTGACCCGGATCGTGACAAAGAGCCGGAGTGACGGCATCCCTCCATTGGCATCACAGGCAGGGCCCGGCATGAGCAAGACCCCGCGCCGCAAGCGCGACATCAACGGCATCCTGCTGCTCGACCCGTATCGCAGGCAGGACCCAGCGTGACCAAGACGCCACGTAGTAAGCGCGATATCAACGGGATTCTCTTGCTGGACAAACCCGCGGGCTACACCTCCAATCAGGCCCTGCAGGCGGTCAAACACCTGCTGCAGGCGCGCAAGGCCGGTCATACCGGCAGTCTCGACCCCCTGGCGACGGGTCTGTTACCCCTTTGTTTTGGCGAGGCGACCAAGGTTTCCCAGTTCCTACTGGATGCGGATAAACGTTATTGGGTGGCTATCCGCCTGGGTCAGACGACCTCGACCTACGATGCCGAAGGCGAGGTACTGGTCACCCGGCCGGTCCAGCTGACCCGGCCGGTCATTGAGGCTGCGCTGCGCCGGTTCCAGGGGGAAATCCAGCAGATCCCCCCGATGTATTCCGCCATCAAGCAGGCGGGTCAGCCCCTGTACAAGCTGGCGCGTGCCGGCATCGAGGTCGAGCGGCCGCCGCGCCGGGTGGTTATTCACGCCCTCAGTCTGGTGCGCTGGCAGGACGATCACCTGGAGCTTACAGTGAGCTGCAGCAAAGGCACGTATATTCGCAGTCTAGCCTACGACCTGGGGGAGGTCCTGGGTTGCGGGGGTCATGTAACGGCACTGCGCCGCCTGGCCACCGGGGGGTTCTCTGTGGAACAGGCCATCACCCTGGAGGCTTTCCAGAATCTGCCGGATGCCGGTCGCCTGGGCCAGCTATTGCCCCTAGACCAGGCCTTGACCCACCTGCCGGCAGTGGATTTGTCCTTGAATGCGGCCTATTACCTGTGCCAGGGGCAGGTGGTCACCGCTCCCCACGGTGTTCCGATGGGGGTGGTGCGGCTGTATGAGGCGGGCGGACGCTTTTTAGGCCTGGGGGAAGTGCAGTTAGATGGCCGGGTGGCACCGAAACGCCTGTTACGGCCACCCGAACAAGCTGATATTACGCCAGAAATCGGTTGAGACCGGGGCGGCAGACGGTTAGAATACCGGCCCTCAACGACCAACACCGACACGTGTACCGAGGTATAGATAAATGACTCTCATCGCAGAGCAGAAGGCCAAGATTGTTCAGGAGTATGCGACCGGTAAAACCGATACCGGATCACCCGAAGTTCAGGTCGCCCTGCTGTCAGCACGCATCCAGGACCTGTCGGGACACTTCCAGACCCACAAGCAGGATCATCATTCACGCATGGGGCTGCTGCGCATGGTCAGTAAGCGCCGCAAGCTGCTCGACTACCTGAAGCGCGTGAATACCGACCGTTACCGTGCCCTGGTAGCGAGTCTCGGTCTGCGCAAGTAATTCCACTCCGAATGCGTCCCGCGGGACGCATTCTGTCTTTGATGCTGCGTGCAGCCGGTGCTATCGACGGTCGCCGGACGTGTTTCAGTCGGGCGCACGTCGTTCTATGTCGACAGTGAATCATCCAGAACCTGAGGAGCCAGCCTTGAAAATCGTTACCAAATCATTCCAGTACGGCAGTCACACGGTGAAAATCGAAACCGGCGAAATCGCGCGTCAGGCCAGTGGTGCCGTGATGGTGAGCATGGGTGATACGGTGGTACACGTAACGGTGGTAGGCCGCAAAGAAAGCAAGCCGGGGCAGGACTTCTTCCCCCTCACGGTGGATTACCAGGAACGCACCTACGCCGCCGGCCGTATCCCCGGCGGTTTTTTCAAGCGCGAAGGCCGCCCCTCGGAGAAGGAGATTCTCACCTCGCGCCTCATCGATCGCCCGATCCGTCCGCTGTTTCCCAAAGGCTTCACCAACGAGGTTCAGGTTATCGCTACGGTCATGTCCATCGATCCGACGATCGATCCGGATATCGCCGCCCTGCTGGGCGCCTCCGCGGCCATGAGTCTTTCCGGCATGCCGTTCAAGGGTCCGGTGGGCGCGGCGCGGGTGGGTTACATCAATGGTGCCTACGTGCTTAATCCCAGCATCCCGGCGCTGGCGGAATCGCAGCTGGATCTGGTGGTGGCGGGTACCGAGGCGGCGGTGTTGATGGTGGAATCCGAGGCCAAGATACTTTCGGAGGAGATCATGCTGGGCGCCGTGCTGTTCGGTCACGAACAGATGCGTATCGCCATCAATGCCATCCGTGAGCTGGTCAAAGAAGTCGGCGTCACGCCCTGGGAGTGGACGGCCCCGGCGAAGAACGAAGCGCTGATCGATTCCATCACCAAAATGGCCGCCACGGAAGTGGAAGCGGCGTATCAGATCCGCGAGAAGCTGGCGCGCCAGGACAAGGTGGCGGATATCCGCGACCGCGTAAAGGCGGCGCACACGACGGACAGCAGTACGCCCGACGACATCGAGGCGGTCAAGAACATCTTCAAGAGCGTGGAAAAGAAAGTGGTGCGCGAACGCATCCTCGCGGGCCAGCCACGCATCGACGGACGTGATACACGTACCGTGCGCCCCATCACCATACGCACCGGCGTGCTGCCCCGTGCCCACGGCTCGGCGCTGTTCACCCGCGGCGAGACCCAGGCCCTGGTGGTGACGACCCTCGGTACCGGACGCGACGCGCAGATCATCGACGCCCTGGAGGGGGAGCGCAAGGAACCCTTCATGCTGCACTATAACTTTCCGCCGTCCTGCACCGGTGAAACCGGCCGCGTAGGCACGCCCAAGCGGCGCGAGATCGGCCATGGACGTCTGGCCAAGCGCGCCGTTGTCGGTGTGCTGCCGGACATGAGCACCTTTCCCTATGTGCTGCGCGTGGTGTCGGAAATTACCGAATCCAACGGTTCCAGCTCCATGGCCTCGGTCTGCGGCAGCAGCCTGTCGCTGATGGATGCGGGCGTGAAGATCAAGGCCCCGGTGGCGGGTATCGCCATGGGCCTGATCAAAGACGAAAGCCGCTTTGCCGTGCTGACCGACATCCTGGGTGATGAAGATCACCTGGGCGACATGGACTTCAAGGTCGCCGGTACCTCCACCGGCATCACCGCCCTGCAGATGGACATCAAGATTGAAGGCATCAACCGCGAGATCA
>JANNJF010000265.1:0-1782 GCA_031405715.1 Gammaproteobacteria bacterium
GCCAACTACTACCGCGCGATTCTCGAGTACTACACGAGCATCTTTCAATTGGAGTTGGCAACAGGCACGGACATCAAACTATGAGTACACCGCACGATCCCAAAGAAGAGAGCGCCGACGAAACGAAGGAAGGGCGCGTCACACGCGAAGGCTCCGCCCCCCAGTGGCGGCAATGACCGTCGTAGCGCGGTTTTTCCTTGCGCGCCATCTGACCTTCCCGCAGGGTCTCCAGGCGTTCCTTGGAGCAGTAGCAATGATAGGCTGTGCCTGCGTCCAGCATCTGCTGCATCACGGCTTTATAGCGATCGAAACGGTGGGTCTGGAAAAACGGCCCCTCGTCGTAGGCCAGCCCCAGCCAGGTCATGCCCTCGAGGATGGCGTTGACCGACTCGGCGGTGGAGCGCTCCAGGTCGGTATCCTCGATGCGCAATATAAAGGTGCCGCCGTGCTTGCGCGCGTACAGCCAGGAAAACAGCGCCGTGCGGGCGCCGCCGTCGTGCAGGTAGCCCGTGGGGCTGGGGGCAAAACGGGTGCGGATAGTCATGATGAGGCCGTCGGGACCGGAGTAAGGGCTGCTATGGTAATGAAAAACGGGGGGGAAATCAGCTTAAAGCGCGTGACCGAGAGACATTAAGTAGCCGGCATTGGAATATATCCGACATAAAAGACGCCGGGCAAATTGACCCGCAACATTCTATTCCGTAAACTTGGCGCCCCTGATACACGGGCGATTAGCTCAGCGGTAGAGCACTGCCTTCACACGGCAGGGGTCGCAAGTTCGAACCTTGCATCGCCCACCATCTTTTCACGGTTCAGCCCAGCAGCGCTCGCGGGTGACGATCCACCACGCGCAACAGCGCCCGCGCGGGGCCGGTCGGCTGACGCCGGCCTTGTTCCCACTCTTGTAACGTGCGCATGCTGACGCCGAGTAGCGCGGCGAAGGCCGACTGACTCAGGCCCGTGCGCTCACGGATCGCCTGAACATTCTCCGGCAGCTTCACTTCGAAGCGCCGGCCCTTGCCGCGCTTGACGGCACGCAGGCCCTCAAGAATCTCCTGCCCGATGTTTCGCTTCTTGGTCATGTCTTAATCTCCTTCCGCATTTCCCGCAGCACGTTGAGCGGGATGTTTTCGGCCTCGTTCTTGGCGTAGAGCGTGAGCAGCACAATTTCGCCCTCGCGGTTGCGCCAGTAGTAAATCACCCGAAGGCCCCCACGCTTGCCGCGCCCTTTCGCCGCCCAGCGCAACTTGCGAATGCCGCCGCTGCCGGGAATGACAGCGCCGGCCTCGGGCCGAAGCGCCAGCGCCCATTGAAGGGCAGCGTATTCGTCGTCGTCCAGGTAGTCTTGGACCAAGCGCGTGAAGGTCGGGGCCTCGATGAATAGCATAGATTAAGTATACGTCACAGACGTATAGGTCGCAAACTGGACCGTGTGACGGATCAAAGCGGCGAAAGCGCGCTGTTTGAGCCAATCATTGAGTATAGACTCACCGCAATCGAACTCGCTATCGTTGCTCCAAGGTAAGCGGGGTATCGGTGACTGGCGTGATGACCACCTGCCCACCTTCCACCGAAACATGCACCCGCTGGTCAACGCGCAGATGTGCCTCACGGGCGACTGACGCAGGCAACCGGACGCCCAGGCTGTTGCCCCACCGCTTAATATTAAGAACGGCTTCGATCATGATTCACCCCGGACAGGACCGCGGCATGGGCCTCAACCCCGGGCGAACAATCTGTCGGCACCGATAAGTAGCACTACCTGCGCCAGCACCTCATCCA
>JANNJF010000266.1:0-1466 GCA_031405715.1 Gammaproteobacteria bacterium
GAAGATCCTACCTTCCGCCATATGCTGGCGTTTGTGGTGGTGTTTGCCTGTGTGTTTGTTCTTGCGTCCCTGGGGACCTTCGTGCTGCGCTTGATAATCGGTGTGGCCGTACCCAATACCCAGGCGCGCATTACCGGTGGAATGCTGGGTGCGGCGCGCGGCGTGCTGATGCTGTTGATTATCGTATCCCTGGCGGGTTTGACGTCATTCCCGCAGAAACCCTGGTGGCGTGGATCGGAATTAGTCGTTTATTTTCAATCCATGGCGCAGTCTGTGCAAAAGTTGCTGCCGGCGGAAGTTGCCCAGCAGTTTCGCTACAGCTAAACTTAACAATTCAGTCGCAGGAGTATCTCAATGTGCGGCATTATCGGCATCCTGGCTAAAGGCCCCGTCAATCAGTCCATTTACGATGGCCTGACTGTAGTGCAACACCGCGGACAGGATGCCGCCGGTATCCTCACCAGCGACGGCCGGCACGTGTTTCTGCGCAAGGACAACGGCTTGGTGCGCGACGTGTTCCAGGCGCACCACATGCAGTCACTCCAGGGCAACCTCGGTATCGGTCAGGTGCGTTATCCCACCGCCGGCTGTTCCTCCCCGGCGGAGGCGCAACCCTTTTATGTCAATTCCCCCTTCGGCCTGGCGCTGGCGCACAACGGCAACCTCACCAATGCAGCGGTGCTGAAGGAAGAGCTGTTCCGCGAAGACCTGCGCCACATCAATACCGAATCCGATTCCGAAGTACTGCTCAACGTGTTTGCCCACGAACTCGAACAAGCCGGCAAGCTCACCCTCGCGCCGGACGACATCTTCCGCGCCGTGTCGGCGGTGCATCGCCGCTGCCGCGGCGCCTATGCCGTCACCATGCTCATCGTCGGCTTCGGTCTGCTGGCGTTTCGCGATCCCCACGGCATCCGCCCGCTGGTCTACGGCAAGCGCGAGACCGATGCCGGCCCGGAGCATATGTTCGCCTCCGAATCCGTGGCCCTGGATGTGTTGGGTTATCAATTGGAACGCGACATCGAGCCGGGAGAGGCGATCTTCGTCGACCTGAAAGGCCAGGTGCACACGCGTCAATGCGCTGAAAACCCGGAGCACGTGCCGTGCCTTTTCGAGTACGTTTATCTGGCGCGCCCGGACTCCCTCATCGACGGCATCGCCGTGCACAAGATGCGCCTGCGCATGGGCGAGAAACTTGCGCGCAAGCTGTTGCGCGAGTGGCCGGATCACGATATCGATGTGGTCATCCCCATCCCCGACACCAGCCGCACCGCCGCGCTGCAGATGGCGTATGAAATGGACCTCAAGTACCGCGAGGGTTTCATCAAAAACCGCTACATCGGCCGCACCTTCATCATGCCGGGCCAGGCGGAGCGCAAGAAATCCGTGCGCCAGAAACTCAACGCCATCGATCTGGAGTTCCGCGGCAAAAACGTACTGCTGGTGGACGATTCCATCGTGCGCGG
>JANNJF010000267.1:0-1718 GCA_031405715.1 Gammaproteobacteria bacterium
TGCAACAGGGCCGGATGGGTCGAGCCACACTCTTTATTAATGTTAAAACCGTCGGGTTCGTTGGCGATGGCGATCACCTCCGCGCCCAACTCGCTCAATACCAGCGGCGCCACGTGATAGGCGGCGCCATTGGCGCAGTCCACCACCACCCGCAGCCCTTCGAGATTCAGGCGATGGGGGAAAGTGCTCTTGCAGAACTCGATATAACGACCGGCGGCATCCTCGTAACGCTTGGCCTTGCCCAGCCGTTCCGGGGCTACCGTACGCAAGGGCTCGTCCATGGCGCGCTCGATGGCCAGCTCCACCTCGTCCGGCAGTTTGCTGCCGTCGCTGGAGAAAAATTTGATGCCGTTGTCCTGAAAGGGATTGTGCGACGCACTGATGACAATACCCGCACGGGCACGCGCCGTGCGCGTGAGGTAGGCGATGGCGGGTGTCGGCATGGGTCCCAGCAGACGTATGTCCACGCCGGCGGCGGACAGGCCCGCTTCCAGCGCCGACTCCAGCAGATAGCCCGAGACGCGTGTGTCCTTGCCGATGAGTATCTTGGCATGATCGCTCGCCCCCTGGCCCAATACACGGCCGGCGGCCCAACCCAGCTTTAATACCGTTTCCGGCGTGATCGGCTCATCGCCGACACAGCCACGTATGCCATCGGTACCAAAATAGCGCCTAGTCATCCTACCTCCTGGGTTTATTCACACTGCTGCGTACATGTTGGTGTCTGGCGTCAGAACAATTTCGGTCATGCGAACCACATCGCGGGTCGCTGCCACGTCGTGGGTGCGGACAATGGAAGCGCCATTTTGCACTGCCAGGGCGGCCAGCGCCAGACTCGCGTACAGCCGCTGTTCCACCGGCAGGCCAAGCGCCTTACCGATCATGGATTTGCGCGACAGGCCCACCAACAGCGGTGCGCCGAGGTCGCGCAATCGGTCCAGGCCACGCAACAGCGCGCAATTATGCGCCAGGGTCTTACCGAAACCGAAGCCCGGGTCCAGGATGATGCGCTCTCTGGGGATGCCCGCATCGAGACACGCTTGGCGGCGCTCTGCGAGAAACGCCCGCACCTCCGCCAGCACGTCGGTGTACTGCGGGCTGGCCTGCATGCTGCGTGGCTCGCCCTGCATATGCATCAGACAAACCGGCACTCCGAGCTCGGCCACCGTCAGCACGGCGCCTTCGGCGCGCAGCGCCGTGACATCGTTAACGAGACCGGCGCCGGCCGCCACCGCCGCGCGCATCACCGCGGGCTTGGAGGTATCGATGGACAACACCACTGGCACGGCCGCACGCACCGCCTCGATCACCGGCAGCACGCGATCCAGCTCTTCCTGCACCGATACCGCCTGCGCGCCGGGACGCGTGGATGTTGGCGACGAAGTCGGCATAAGCGATCGTCTCCGCCCGGATGAAGCCCTTCTCGAAGTCCGTATGAATGACGCCGGCCGCTTGCGGCGCGCGTGCACCCTTATGCACGGTCCAAGCCCGCGCTTCCTTAGGTCCCACGGTGAAGAACGTGATCAGGTGCAGTAGCGAATAGCCCGCGCGGATCAACCGGTTCAAACCCGGCTCCTCAAGCTCCAGCGTCTGAAGGAAATCGTCCCGCTCCGCCGGCGAAAGTTGGGCGATCTCGGATTCGATCTTCGCAGAAATCACCACGAACGCCGCACCTTCCGCCTTCGCCCGCTCCTCAACGCGCTTCGAATAAGCGTTGC
>JANNJF010000268.1:0-1279 GCA_031405715.1 Gammaproteobacteria bacterium
ATCGGCCGGCGCTATCGCACGCGCGAGAAGGACGTAGTGCTGGCCATCGCGCGCGAACTGCAGAAACTCGTGGCGGCGACCCCGGGCATGCGGCCGGTGATGATCCGCGACGGCGATTATTACGTCGGGCTGCGCGAGCGCATCCGCAAGGCCAACCGCCACGGCGCGGATGTCTTCATCTCGATCCACGCCGATTCCATCCCCGGCAAACATGCGCGTGGCTCGTCGGTGTATGCCTTGTCGGAACGCGGCGCCACCAACGAAGCTGCCAAGGTGCTGGCGGACAAGGAAAACGCCGCGGACATGATCGGCGGCGGCGGTCTGGGAGACAAGGACGATCTGCTGCTCAAGGTGCTGGTGGATATGACGCAGAACGCCACTATCGGTGACAGCCTGGATCTCGGCACGGATGTGCTGGCGTCCCTGCGCCAGGTGGGACCGTTGCATGCCTCGAGTGTGTCGCAGGCCGGATTCATGGTGCTGAAGTCGCCGCATATCCCCTCGGTACTGGTGGAGACGGCGTTTATTTCCAACCCGGACGAAGAACGCAAGCTGCGTGACCGCGCGTCACAGCGGCGCATCGCCCAGGGCATCTTCGACGGACTGCAGCGCGCCGCGCCGCGTCTGCTGGCGCGGCGCGCGATACCAGCGACCACGGCGCGTCGTGGCGTACCGGAAGATGGCAGCGACTATGTGGTGAAAACCGGCGACACCCTGGTCTCCATCGCACGCCAGTACGATATCAACGTCGACGCGTTGCGTTTTCTCAATGACCTGCGCGACAGCAGCCTCCCAGTCGGTACCAAGCTGCGCATCCCCCAGAAGGGTCTGGGCGACAGCTGATGTCGATGGAACAATAAGCCATAGAAGATAGGGAACCTCTGAACGAGTGACAAGAACCAACATGCTACGTCCCCTCTCCCTTAGGGAGAGGGTCAGGGTGAGGGAAAAATGCATGATTATCCCCCTCACCCTAACCCTCTCCCCCGAAGTGCACGGTGGAGAGGGGACTTGTTCAGAGGTTCCTAGATGACCACAAAGGCCGATCAATAATTATGCTCACCGCACCCAACATCAATCCCGTCGCCCTGCAACTCGGTCCCGTACAAATACACTGGTATGGCCTGATGTATGTCATCGGTTTTGTCGCGTTGTGGTGGCTGGCCACGCGCCGCGCGAAACGGCCGGGATCCGGCTGGACGCCGGAGCAGGTATCGGACATCGTGTTTTATGGTGCCCTCGGTGTGATCCTCGGCGGGCGCATCGGCTACGTGGTGTT
>JANNJF010000269.1:0-2133 GCA_031405715.1 Gammaproteobacteria bacterium
GGCCTTCATCAGTCCGGTCACGCCCATGGAGAGCTCGTAGGCGGCGGTCTCGGTGTTGCTGTATTTGTAATACAGCACCTCACCCTGCTCGGTGAACTTGATCTGTCCGTGCACCGTGCCCTGGGGTTGTGCCAGGATGGATTCATGCGTCGGACCGCCGCCGCGCCCGATGGTGCCGCCGCGCCCATGGAACAAACGGCAACCGACCTTGCGTTCGTCCGTGATGCGGATGATTTTCTTCTGTGCCTCGTACAGATTCCAGGCGGACGCCAGTGAGCCGCCGTCCTTGGCCGAGTCCGAGTAGCCCAGCATGATCTCCTGGACATTGCCGGACACCGCCAGCAGTTGCTTGTAGCTCGGGTTATCCAGCAGGGCCACCAGCACCTGCTCGATGTGCGCGAGGTCATTGATGGTCTCGAACAGCGGGCTGATGCGGATGTCGCAGAACCAGCCATTGCCATTGCGTCCCGCCAGGCGCGCCAGACGCGCCAGCGCCATGACCTCGAAGATATGGCTGGCCGCGTGGGTCATGGAGATGACATAGGTGCCGAAGGCCTGTGGGCTGACCTGGCGCTGCAGGCGCGCCATCATGTCGAACACCGCCAGGGTTTCGCGCGTCTCCGCTGTCAGGCGTGCGCGGTCGATGGTCAGGTCTTTTTGGTCGCCGATGATGCCCGCCAGAAGGGTGACGCGCTGCGCCTCGTCCAGGGCGAGATAGTCTTTTTTGCCCGGCAGCAGGCCAAGAATTTCCGCTACCGCCGAGGTGTGACGGGTCGATTCCTGACGCACGTCGAGTTGCACCAGATGAAAGCCGAAGGTCTCTGCCAAGCGGATCAGATCCTGCAGTTCGCCTTCGGCGATGCTGCTATCGCCGTGGCTGACGAGGGAATCGCGCAGACCATACAGGTCTTGCAGGAACTCCTTGGCCGAGGGATAGACCGCCTCGTGCAGACCGACGGCGAGACCATGCAGGTGACGCTGGGTGGTGTTGAAATTCTGCTGCAGGCGGTAGCGCATGAGATAGAGCTTGCGCCGGTAGGGTTCGCGCGTGAAGCGTTCGGCCTGGTCGCGGAACGCGCCTTGGCTGAAACGCTCGTCGCGTCGCAGACCTTCCTGAAATGCCTCGGTCGGCTTCACCATCAGTACCGACTGGGTGAGCAGGGTGTTCAGGCTGGTGACGCGCGCTATGTATTCCTGCAGTATCGTTTCGGCGTGCAGCCACACCGCCTGTTCCGTGGTTTCCGGTTTGACGAAGGGGTTGCCGTCACGGTCGCCGCCGATCCAGGAACCAAAACGCAAAAAGCTCGGTACGCGCACCGGCGTTGCATCCTGCATGCCCGTGCCATAGATGCGGCGCGCGGCCTTTTCCAGGAAGCGGTAGGTGGTCGGCACCGCCTCGAACAGACTCTCGCGGAAATAATACAGGCCGTTGCGGATCTCGTCGCGTACCATGGGGCGCAGGCTGCGCACCTCGTCGGTCTTCCACAGAATCTGGATCTCCGCCTCCAGCTGGTGGGTAATGTCCTGGATATCTTCCTTGCCTAAACGCGGATCGTTGAGGCGCTCGCCGATGACGAAGATGCGGCGCATGGCGTGCATGATGGTGCGACGCTTGGCCTCCGTCGGGTGGGCCGTGAAGACCGGCAGATAGAGCAGCTGATCCAGCAGGGATTGCAGCTCGTCCACGCCGACACCCTGGTCATGGAACCAGCGTAGGGTATGGTCGAAGGAGCCGGTCCAGAGCGGCCCGCCGGCGCGCATCCAACGCCGACGCTGGCGGTGTTGAAAGGCCTCTTCGACGCTGTTGACCAGACTGAAATAAACGGTGAAGGCACGCACCACATGGGTGAGCATTTCCGGTTCCAGTTCGTCGATCAAACCCATGAGGCGCGCGCGTTTGGCCGGATCCTCCTGCTGGTGCAGATTGACAAAGCCCTTGCGCAGGGTCTCCACCGCCTTGAGCACGCGACCACCGGCCTGGCTATGCAGCACGTTGCCCAGTAGCTTGCCCAGGAGTTTTACCCGGGCACGCAGCTCCTTGTCGCCGGCCAGCGCTTCCTTGTTGTGAACACCTTGTTTCATATGCAAAAAAACCCTACAGCCCGGCACCAGGGTGTCCGGAATCGTCTTTGG
>JANNJF010000270.1:0-2632 GCA_031405715.1 Gammaproteobacteria bacterium
TCTCCCAGGGTTGGCACCGGCCACTGCTGAATGAGGCGCGGGTCCTGGGCGCGCCTGCCGCGCGTTATGCCTTCGTGCGTCAGGTGTATCTGTTGTGCGATGAGCGGCCATGGGTGTTTGCGCGCACCGTGATCCCGCGCACCACCCTCACCGGACACGAGCGGCGCCTGGCGCATCTGCACACACGTCCGCTGGGGGAAGTGCTGTTCGCCGATCCGAGCATGCAGCGCGGCGAGGTGGAGGTCGCGCGTCTCACCCCAGGGGATGGTTTGTATCACAACGCCACGCAGCAACTGGCAGTGAAACCCGCGGCCATCTGGGGGCGGCGTTCGCTTTTTACCCTGAGCGGCAAACCACTCCTGGTGAATGAAATCTTTCTGCCGGATATACCGCCGTGTCTGCGATGAGACTGTCGGCGCGTCTTAAGGACTATGCGTTGCTGATGCGCCTGCATCGGCCCATCGGCATATTGCTGTTGCTGTGGCCGACCTTGTGGGCGTTGTGGATCGCGGGGGCGGGGCGTCCGGGTCTGCTGGTGGCGGCGGTCTTTATCCTGGGGGTGGTGCTCATGCGCTCCGCCGGTTGTGTCATCAACGACTACGCCGACCGGGATTTCGATCCGCATGTGGCGCGCACCCGCGATCGACCCATCGCCGCCGGGCGCGTGACGCCGCGCGAGGCCCTGGTGCTGTTCGTCGTGCTGTGTCTCGCGGCGTTTGCGTTGGTGCTGCTCATGAACTGGCTGACCATCGCCCTGTCGGTGATCGGTGCGCTGTTCGCCGCCAGTTATCCCTACACCAAACGCTACACTCACCTACCGCAATTTTATCTCGGCGCCGCCTTCGGCTGGTCCATTCCCATGGCCTTCGCCGCCCAGACCGGTGCGATCCCCACCGTCGCCTGGGTGTTGTTCGGTGCGAATGTCTTTTGGTCCGTGGCCTACGACACGCAATATGCCATGGTGGACCGGGACGACGACCTTAAGGTGGGGGTGAAATCCACCGCCATCCTGTTTGGTGACTGGGATCGGTTTTTCGTCGGCCTAAGTCACCTTCTGGCTATCGTGTTGCTGGCCTTAGCCGGGCGCATGGCCGGTCTCGGGGTGATGTATTATGCTGGCCTGGTGCTGGCGAGCGCCATCGCGGGTTATCAGCAGGGCTTGATACGCCGGCGCGAAGGGCCGGCTTGCTTCCGTGCGTTTCTCCACAACAATTATTTTGGCGCGGCGGTCTTCGCCGGTCTGCTATGGGACTACGGTGTGTGATCGGTGCGCCGCTCGCCACCCCGGATAATCATCGTTACAGGAGCCAGGCATGAAACTTTATGGGTCGGAGACATCGCCGTATGTACGCAAGGTGCGCATCCTCATCAAGGAAAAGAACATCCCCTGTGAATTCATCATCGAGGGCCCGGCGGACGCCGCGGGCAATGTCGCCGCGCTGAATCCCCTGGGCAAGGTGCCAGTGTTGCTGCGCGACGGCGGCGACGTGCTGTTCGACTCCCCCATGATCGCCGAGTATCTCGACAGTCTGAAGGGCGATCGCCTGTTGCCCCTCACGGGTGAAGCGCGCTGGGTGATCCAGCGTTGGCACGCGCTGGGTCAGGGCATCATGGATGCGGTGGTGGCGCGCATGCTGGAAGGCCGTAAGCCGGCGGAAAAGCAGACTCCGGGGGTCATCGAAAAACAGGAAGACAAGATCGCCGCCGCGCTTAAGTATGCAGAGGCCGCGCAGAAGGACGCGAGCTATCTGGTGGATGGCCGCTTGAGTCTCGCGGATATCGCCCTGGGTGTGGCCCTCGAGTACATCGATCTGCGTTACCCGCATGACTGGCGTACGCAGTATCCGCGTCTCGCGCAATGGCAGGCGGGCATGGCCAAGCGTGCGTCTTTCATTGAGACGCTGCCGCCCGAAATGAAGCGGGCGTAAAAGTTAGCGGAGTGCGGCGGCAAGCCGCCGCTTTTAATAATATGGCTCTTAGGTAGGGCACTACACACTAGCTGGCTATTAGATAGGGCGCTACACATTAAAGCGGGAGCAAGCTCCCCGCACTCCAGGAGACGGGACGGCCTCACTATGAAATATAAAGATCTACGGGATTTCATCCAGCAGCTCGAGCAGCGCGGCGAGTTGAAGCGCATTACCTGCGAAGTCGACCCCCACCTGGAAATGACCGAGATCTGCGACCGCACCCTGCGCGCCGGTGGTCCCGCCTTGTTGTTCGAAAATCCCAAGGGGCATTCCATCCCGGTGCTGGCCAACCTGTTCGGCACGCCGGAGCGCGTGGCCTTCGGCATGGGCGCCGATTCCGTCGCCGCACTACGCGATGTGGGCAAGCTGCTTGCCATGTTGAAGGAGCCAGAGCCGCCCAAGGGTTTCAAGGATCTGTGGGACAAGCTGCCGACCTATAAGCAAGTACTCAACATGCCGCCCAAGGTGGTGAAGGATGCAGCGTGCCAGGAAGTGGTGATCGAGGCGGACGCCGTGGATCTGGCGCGCCTGCCGATTCAGACCTGCTGGCCCGAGGACGTGGGACCATTGATCACCTGGGGACTCACGGTCACGCGCGGCCCGCTTAAAGAACGCCAGAACCTCGGTATCTACCGCCAGCAGGTGATCGCGCGCAACAAGGT
>JANNJF010000271.1:0-1663 GCA_031405715.1 Gammaproteobacteria bacterium
CAGGCGTGCCGCGATCTCGTCTACCACACAGCGGTCCGTATGCTCGACACCCCGCCCTAGAGCATAAGTCAACATCTGGGTGGTGAAGTTTCGGAGGAATTGCGCCGTTGCGTGAGCCCGTTTCATCGCCGCACATGTCATGACTGTATCCGGTGGTGTGTGCTGCCTACGCGTAGGGGCGCAGGTATTGTGGTAATTCGGCGAGGGACTCGACCACCTGGTCGGGGTGCGACTCGCGAATATCGTGACCGTGATTATACCCATACGGCACGCAAATGACAGGCATGCCGGCGGCGCGCGCCGCCTGTACGTCGTTGGCGGAATCCCCCACCAGCACCCCGTGGTCCGGCGTGATGCCGAAGTGTTTGCAGGCATGTAACAGCGGCAGTGGATCCGGCTTCTGCTTCGGCAGACTGTCGCCACTCAGGATGAGCTTGAAGTACTTGTGCAGGTCCAGGTTTTTCAGCAGCGGCAGGGTGAAGGCCTCGGCCTTGTTGGTGATGCAGGCGAGGTCGAAGCCCATCGCCTCCAGCTGCTTCAGCCCATCGACCACCCCGGGGAACGGCCGGCTGAATTCCGACACGCCGGCGGCATAGTGCTTTTGAAACAGCGCCAGACCACGCTCGTACAGGGCGGCCTCCGGCTCGGCCATCATCTCACCGGTGAGGGCACGCTTCACCAGGCGCGGCACGCCATTGCCGATCCAGGTGGCGATGATCTTGAGATCGGCTTCTGCTCGCCCTAAATCCCTCAACATGCGATTGGCGCTGGCGGCGAGATCCGGAGCCGTGTGGATCAAGGTCCCGTCCAGATCGAGCATGACCATCTTCACCGCCAGCGGAAACGCCGGCGTCTTGCTTTGTGCCAGGCCCATATTTATTTCGCCTTGGCCAGTTCGGCGCGCATCGCCTTCAGCACCGTGTTGTAGTGCTGCGGGTCTTCCTTCTTGGCGGCGTTGAAGATGGCGGAACCGGCGACGAAGGTATCGGCCCCGGCCTCGGCGATCTCGCGGATGTTGTCCACCTTTACCCCGCCGTCGATTTCGAGACGGATGGGCCGGCCGCTGGCGTCGATCATCTTGCGCACCTCGCGCAGCTTGTCGAGACTCGAACGGATGAAGCTCTGGCCGCCGAATCCCGGGTTGACCGACATCAACAGGATCATGTCGACCTTGTCCATGACGTACTTAAGATGATCGAGGGACGTGGCCGGATTGAACACCAGGCCGGATTTGCAGCCACTCTCACGGATCAAGGACAGCGTGCGGTCGATATGCTCGCTCGCCTCCGGGTGAAAGGTGATGTAGGTGGCGCCGGCCTTGGCAAAGTCCGGAATGATGCGATCCACCGGCTTCACCATGAGATGCACGTCGATATCCGCCTTCACCCCATGCTTGCGCAGCGCCTCGCACACCAGCGGGCCGATGGTCAGGTTGGGCACGTAGTGGTTGTCCATGACATCGAAATGCACGATGTCGGCGCCGGAGGCCAGGACGTTGTTCACTTCCTCACCCAACCGGGCAAAGTCCGCCGACACTGTCGGGAATTAATTTCAGCGAGTGCACATTCAAAGGATTAATCTCAGTGTAGTAAAACTGAACGGCACAACATTCAGAGATGCGTGCTTTATCGACTGTAAACTATCGGGAATGCATTTTGAGAAT
>JANNJF010000272.1:0-3676 GCA_031405715.1 Gammaproteobacteria bacterium
CGTACCCTGGAGCAAGACGTATCAAGGCTGGGGGTTCATTTTTCGCCCACGCCGGGATCGGATATTGTCGCGTCGTTTGCCTACGCTACTAGGGCAGAGGGTGTGGTCACCACTCAGCCGCTGGCGTCTACACAAGATTCCGATGCGAGTGGGTACGACACGGAATTGCAGTATCTATTTCGCATCGACTCCGTTAACGGAGTTATCGGAGCTGGCGGGTATAAAGTGGACAGCGATACCTTAGTGCAGGTGACCATCGGACCTGTTGTGATTCCGGTGCTCGATGATATTTTTCGCACGAAACAGCATAATGGCTATGTTTATGTCAACGTACCGTTTGGCGACCAGGTCACGACAACGCTGGGTTTGGGCTATGACTCAATCAGAAACGATCTATTGAAGCTAGATATCGCTGAGTTCAGCCCCAAGCTTGGACTTCAGTGGAAAGTTACCCAGGGCATCAGCGTACGGGCGGCTACTTTTGAGGCAACAAAACGAACACTGCTAATCAATCAAACCATCGAACCGACCCAGATTGCCGGCTTTAATCAGTTTTTCGACGATGTAAATGGCACGCGAGCGCGGTCCTACGCCTTGGCGATGGACGCGACCCCTCAAAGCAACCTCTATTCTGGTTTCGAAGCACAGCTGCGCAATTTGGAAGTGCCAGTCAGAGCGGGGAGCACATCGGTCATTGAGAAGCGCGACGACGATGCGTACCGTGCATATCTCTACTGGGTGCCGCATCCGCGTTGGGCATTCAGTGCGGACTATCAGTTCGAGAGGTTGCGGGGGCTGTTTATCTCGGCTAATCCTATCAAGCTCGACACGGCCAGCATCCCGATCGGTATTCGCTATTTTCACCCGAAAGGTGCCTTTGGCAGTCTGGAGACGACCTACGTACGCCAGGAGGTCGGATTCATAACTTCCCAGTCTTCGAAAGAAGACTTTACCGTGGTGGATTTCTCCGTGGGATATCGGCTGCCGAAGCGCTTAGGTATACTCAGTCTGGGTGTCAAGAATCTGTTCGACCGGAAATTCCTATACCAAGACAACTCCTTTGTGACGGCGGATAAGTTTAATTTCAATCCAAGGTACGTACCAGATCGGTCTGTTTTTGTAAAAGCCGTCATGAACTTCTAGGGTTCGGCGGCATGTTTTTTCCCATTACAACTAGGTGTTACAAACGTCGGAGTTAACTACATGAAGAAAAAAATCGCGGTAGCTACATTCGCAATACTCTTGGCCTCCTGTGCCTCTGTTCATTCCCCAAAGCCGGCTCCCGTCGAAGGTCTGCTGCCGCCAAAGGTGCAGACGCTGCAGTTGAATCAAAGCATCAGGACGATATTGGGAGCGCAAGACAAGGACGATCTGCTTATCCGGGTAGGGGCCGACGGGACGCTTACCCTTCTGGGCGCCCCAGGGCAAGGTTTCAGGGTTGAAACGCGCCAAGGAGGTGAGCCTCCAAGGAAGGGTGTCGTGAATCAGTTTACTGTCACGACAACCAAGAACAGCCCCTTATGCAATACGATCGAGGGCCAGGGGTACGTGATATATTTCGCCAGTCCACCCTGCCCTATCCAATAGCGGGAGCGGCATCGCTCGATTGGCTCAGAGAGTCGGGGCTCAAGGCTCAAGGGCGGCTCAAGGGGCTCAAGGGGTCGGACCTCTCCAACCCCTTGAGCCATCACCTTAATGCCCCACCTCAAAGGGTCGGACCTCTCCAACCCCTTGAGCTATCGCTACAAAGCTCCGAAAAATCGGCCACAAACCTCCTTAATCACCACATTTTAGCCCCGAAAACACAACGGCCGCGATGCGTTGTGTCAGTATTTCCCCGCCAGCAGTTCGCGCACCAAGCGCTTAAGTCCTGAACCATCGACTCCTTTAGTGATATTTATCACAGATTCTCGCCTCGCCTCGCCCTATAGTAATCGCAAGTCCCTCAAACAACATTGCTGACGCGGTGCACGGGCTCCGAGCCAGACCAGCGCCGTCTATCGAGAGGTTTCCATGCCTTCGACTTTGGAATTAAGCCGTTATCACGTGGCACTTCGCTTTCTGCAGGAAGGGCGACGGGAATGGACGTTGGTGCTCGTGGGTGAACTGCTGCATTCCCCCTCCGGGCATCCGCTCGCGTTGCGTTTATTGGAGGAGATGTATCGCGAATCATCCGGAACGCAGGCCTCCGAAGTGAGGTCGCCGACGCCAGCCCCGGGATTCGTCGCGACGCTGGCGGCGCTCAACCAGGGGACCTTGGTCAGCGGGTAGGGGAGGTGGCGCATTTGTCAGAATTGTTAAGTTCTTGGGGTCAGACCGCCCCGGCCCCTTGAGTCATTACCCTGCATATTCCGAAAAACAACCAGCACGTCCTTAAACACAACGGCATCGGCGTGTGACCTCTATACCCCCTGCTAACGGTTGATGCACAGAGCGCTTTCGTCTCTGAATCATCGACTTTTTTAGTGATATTTCTCACAGACTCCCGCTTGGCCCCACCCCTAAAGTAACCACAGTCGCCACTCAAGCAACCTTGTTGACGTGACGCACGGGCTCCGCGAAGGAGCATCGCCAATTAAATTGGCCCTTAGGCAGGGCACTGCATATTAAACGGGAGGTAGCCATGCCATCGACGCTGGATTTAAGTTGTTATCACGTGGCGTGTCGCTTTCTGCAGGAAGGCAAGCGGGAATGGGCATTGGTGCTCGTGGGTGAGCTGCTGCACTCCCGCTCCGGGCGCCCCCTCGCGTTGCGTTTGTTGGCGGAAATGTATCGCGAAACACCGACAACGCGGGCGTTCGATGAGAGATCGGCGTTACCGGCCCCGGGGCATGTCACGGCGCTGGCGGCCCTTGACCCGGGGGCCTAGGGGATCTCTGAACAAGTCCCCTCTCCCCCGCGCACTTCGGGGGAGAGGGTTAGGGTGAGGGGGATAATCCGCGATTTTTCCCTCACCCTGTCCCTCTCCCAGAGGGAGAGGGAACGCAAGCTGATAGTCTCTGCCACTTGTTCAGTGTGGCTCCTCAGGTAACGACGCGCGCGGTCACGCGCCAATCGTCACCGACCGCGCGTACATCCTGGATCTGCAAGGCCACCCGCTGCTGCATGTTTTCCAGCCCGGGCAGCGTAAACATGCCCTGCGCGGTACTGCCGAGGATATGCGGCGCGTAGTAAATAACGACCTCATCCAAAAGCTGCGCCGCGAGCAGTGCGCCGCATAATCCGGGGCCGGCCTCCACCATCAACTCATTGATTTCCCGCGCCGCCAGGTGCTGCATGAGCGCCACGAGGTCCACCCGACCTGACTCGGCGGGCAGGAGCAGAACCTCGGCACCGGCCTCCACCAGGTGGCTGGCGGCCACGGCATCGTCGTGCGCGGTGACGATGAGGGTGGCGCCCGGCAGGCGCAGCATTTTTGCCGTGGCGGGCAGACGCAGGCCGCCGTCCACCACCACCCGCAAGGGCTGACGGCCGATGTCGAAGGCGCGCACATTGAGTGCCGAAGCCAACACCGTGTATGGCAAGATCGGCGTGAAGTGCTGGCTCTGTAAACCGGAAGGCTTGAACGAACCACAGCCCGTCGAAAAGCGGGAATCCCGTGAAGGAGCGCCCGCTCCCGTGGCTGCTGAAGTCACGCCTTAACCCAGCCGCATCTAGCTTTATCCAAAAGGAGACC
>JANNJF010000273.1:0-9677 GCA_031405715.1 Gammaproteobacteria bacterium
CCTCTCCCTCCGGGAGAGGGACAGGGTGAGGGAAATATCTATGATCACCCCCCCCTCACCCTAACCCTCTCCCCCGAAATGCACGGGGGAGAGGGGACTTGCCCCGGGGTTACTTGAATACTCGCGACGGATTTGTTGTTACAACGCCGGACACACCACTGGCAGCGGCACGCGCAGGGAAATACCCTCGGGGGTCACTTCGGCCCGATAGGCGATGGCCTCGACGCCGGCGGCTATGGCCTGACGCAGGGTGGCGCCGTAGACTGGGTCGATGGCGTCCGCCGGACGCACTTCGTGTACATCGTGGCGTTGCACGCAGAAACACAACACGCCGCGATGGCCCGCGGCCACCATCGCCATGAGTTCGCGCAGGTGCTTGGCGCCACGTGCACTCACCGCGTCGGGAAAGAGGGCGATGCCCTTGCCCCCGGCGGCGGTGACGTTTTTTACTTCCACATAACAGCGTGCGTTATCGGCATCACGTTCCAACAACAGGTCGATGCGACTGCGCTCCGTGCCATAAGCAACTTCCGCGCGGATGCGGTCGTATCCTTGCAGCTCGCGCGCCACGCCGTGTTCGATGGCCTCTTGCACCAGGCGGTTGGGCAGACCTGTGTTGATGCCCACCAGCACGCCGGGCGCCACTTCCACCATCTCCCAGGAGAGCGGGTATTTGCGCGCCGGATTGGGCGCGCGGCTCAACCATACGCGGCTGCCGGGCGTGCTGCAGCCGAGCATGCTGCCGGTGTTGGCGGTATGGGCGGTGATGTGACTGCCGTTGATTAAGCGCACATCCGCGAGAAAACGCTGGTAGCGGCGTAACAACACGCCTTCGATGAGTGGGGAGGGAAATAACATGGTCGACCTGTCTTGGGTGCGGCGCCCGCTGGCCGCACGCGATGGGTCAGGCGCGCAGCGCCGCTTCTATCCAGTTCGGACCGGATTTGCGTGCCTGCTGCAGGGCGCTAATCGCGCGCACCTGGAGCTGCGCCGCGCTCTCGCCGGAGCGATAGTACGCCAGGCCGGAGGAGAAAGTGGGCAGTTTGATTTTTTTTCCATTGGCAGAGAAGGGCGCCGTCGTCACACGCTGCTGGGTGTTGCGCAAGACGTTCACCGCCTGTTCCTGGCCGACGTTGGGCAGCAGTATGGCGAATTCCTCGTTGCTGAAGCGCGCGACCAGATCGTAAGCACGGAAGTGTGATAGGACGCGCTGGGCATAGGCGCGCAGGACTTCGTTGTCGGCCGGCGTTACGGCGGCGCGTTTATCGAATTTATCCGGTTTGATGATGGCCAGGGCCAGCGGACTGCCATGGCGCTGGGCCCGGTCGATCTCCGCTCCCAGCTGGCGCATGAAGGCGGCGCGGTTCGGCAGGCCGGTGAATTCATCCAGGGAGGTGGCCTGCAGCAGGTTGCTGGCCTCGGCCTGGATCTGCTGCTCGCGGGAGTGTATCGCGTCCAGGTCGGTCTTGGCCTGGTGCAGGTTTTCGCCCAGCTCCTGATAGCTGGCAATGAGTTCATCGGTGCCTTCGGCCATCAGTTCGCGCAGCTGGTCGATGGTCTGCTGGTCGTCTTGTTGCAGGACTTGTTGCAGGAATTGCAGTTGCGCCACGAAATCGAGATTCTGGTTGATGGCGCCGGAGATTTTTACTGCCAGGGCCTCGCGCTGTTGCTTGAGTTCGTCGCCACTGGCCGGCGGCGTGGGTGATGCTACGACCGGTTGTGCGGGTTGGGGGCGCTGCGCGGGGTTTTTAGCGGTCGGCACGGGGCTGATCGCGGGATAATGGCGGAATTCGTTACGCGCCGTCCACAACATAGACGCGATATGTTGCACGAAGGTCTTGCCCGAAAGGAACAGGCTGGTGGCCTGGCTGCCTGCCTTATTTGCCGGTTGCACCGGACGCCAGGCGGGCAGCTCGACATTGTAGGCTTCGAGGTAGGTGATGATGAAGCGCAGAATGGAGTCGGCGCGTGAGCGGGTGGCGGCGTCTATTTTTGATTTTCTGGCGCTCTGTTTTAATACCGTGACGGTGTATTCAAAAAACGCCCGGTTAACGGAGCCCTGGATGGCGGCGCGCTCGTGATAGCCGTTGGCGATCTGCGCGTACAGATGGGCACCGTCCGGCGTCTGCTTGAGCTCCTGTATCAGCTCAAACAGCTTGGTGAATAACTCTGCTTCGACTGAGTCTGCGCTGCGTTTAGCCACTGTACCCCCACAAAACACACCGATCTGGTCCTATGCCTGTCTGTAATGGCCATGGGTTTTAGAGTCGTCCTGGACCGGCGGTTCGATCCGGCCATGATAGTTCATCCCGTCTGGGCTGCAAACCCCAGCCTTCCGAACGGGGATAGGCGGAGGGGGCGGGCCGACGGCCGGTCTGGGCGGCGCTAATTCCCGGGCAGTGCCACAACCATTTGATTATAGCCGCGAAGTTTGGCGTGATCGAGGGCCTCACTGGCGCGCTTCAAGATGGTCGAGGGCTTTTCCCCCGGGGCGTAAAGCGTCAGCACACTGGAAAAACTCGGTAGCGGGATGTTTTTGCCGTTATGCGTGATATAGGTTTCAAGGGCGCGTTTTTGCGCCTTTTCCAGGGCGCGCGTGGCGCCATCTTTCTGGGTGTTGGGGAACAACACGGCAAATTCATCCTGGCCGAAGCGCGCCACCATGTCGTAGCCGCGGAACTGGGACATGATTTCCCGCGTGTAGCATTGCAATACTGCGTCCCCCGCCGCGCGCCCATACAGCTGGTTGATGGACTGCAGATCATCCACGTCGATGATGGCCACCGCCAGGGAAAAACCATAGCGTTTGGCGCGCCCGATTTCACTGTCCAGCTGGCGCGCGAAGGCCACGTGGTTGGGCAGGCCGGTGAGTTCGTCCATCATGCTGTGCTTGCGCGCACTGCTCAGGGCATCGCGCAGCTTGCGCCGATCGGTGTGTATGACATTCAGATAGGAGGTGGTGGTGAAGAGTTTTTCGCCCATATCCTGCTGGCCGTTGATCAATGCCTCGATGCCCTGCACCAACACCTGGCGCAGGTCTTCGACGCCGCTGTGGTCATCGGATTTTTGCAGGCTATCGAGGCTCTCGCGCAGCAGTGTATCGAATGCGCGATTGCGCGAAATGATATCTGAGACGTTATGCGCGACCCTGATCTGCAACATATCCACCTCGTCCTGATCGGCGTCGGCGTTGACCGGTTCGCTATCGGCGCTCTCGGGTTCGAGCACCGGCTCGGGTGACGGCCTTGGCGTCGCGTCAGCGGCCGCGAGGGGTGGAGGTGGTGGGGTTGCCGCGGGTGGTTTGACCTGGAATGATTTTTTGGCCAGCCGGACGGTGACGGCCGGTTTGGCCGTCGGCAATGGCTCGCCCGCCGGCGTGTAGTTCCCGGGAGTCGGGTTGGCCACTGGGGCTGCCGGCCCACCCGTCGGGATGCGCGGCGCAGACGCGGTACTGTCCAGCGTTGGACCTGGGGACGGAGCTGGTTTCCGCGCGGGTTGGAGGGTGAGTGTCGGGTCAATTTCCGGTAGAAATGGCACCAGGCGCTGTGACAATACCCGGGCCTTCATGCGGGTGACGGGATCGTTGTCCGGTATATTGGCGTAGCTATGCAGCAGTTTGTGCAGAAATGCCACAAAGGCCACTTCCACCTGACCCGATGTGCCGCTGTATTTCCGCAGGGCGCGCTCGATAAGCTTGTACATCATGGTGCCGTCGGCGGTTTTTTTCAGGCCTTCGAGCAGCAGCCGTACAGTGTCCATGACTGAAGTGTCAACTGTTCCAACCATGACGGGCAAACCTTTTAGTGCAGGGGGATATGGGTCGTTGCTGATAGTAAAGCTGTTTATGTATATATGGTATACCCGACGACGGGTCGGCGCGCAACCTGGCGGTGGGCCGGACCCGCCGCCAGGCCATAGCATTGGCCGATTTGCGCCCCACCCACTGGCCACCCACCCCGCCGCCGCAGCGAGCGCTTTTATCCGGACGCGCTGAATTTAGGATTCACCTGGGGTGGAGGAATGACATAGACTGCGGGCTGGCAACGCCATCGATTAGCAGAGAGGCAAACACGACATGAAAGGTTTCAGTAAGATTTTTTTCACCGGTCTGGCGGCGGTTCTGCCGGTCTTGCTGACGGTTTATATCTTGAGCTGGCTGGCGACCAAGGCCGAATCCGTGCTCGGCGGCACCATCAAACTGTTGCTGCCGGATCGCTGGTATACACCGGGTATGGGGCTGGTGGCGGGCGTGGTGTTGATTTTTCTGGTGGGACTCACGCTGCGTGCCTGGGTGGTGCGGCGTTTCTTCAGCCTGGGCGAGCGCCTGCTCAACCGCATCCCGCTGGTCAAGGCCATCTATGGGTCGATACGCGATCTGATGAATTTCTTCAGCGGCAAGGATCAGGGTTTCAGCCAGGTGGTGTTGGTGCGGCTGGGTGATACGCAGATGAAGCTGCTTGGTTTTGTCACACGCGAGGACTTCAGCGACCTGCCGGCGGGCCTGGCGGGTGACGGTATCGTGGCGGTGTATATGCCCATGAGTTACCAGATCGGCGGTTACACCGTGATGCTGCCGCGCTCCGCCATCGAGCCGGTGAACATGTCCATGCAGGAGGCGATGAAGTTTGTCGTGACCGGGGGTATGAAGGTCAAGGCGCCGACGCTGGGGCATCGTTAGGCGGCACCATTGGGGTGTGGCGGGTTGCTCCGGCTTAAAAACGCGGCGGCGAGCCGCCGCACTCCAGCCATAATAATAATTAGAACTTAAGTCGCGCCAGATCCGCGCGCACATGTTCGGCGGAGCTGTCGAACTCAGCCTTCTCTTCCTTGTTGAGATCCAGCTCCACCACCTTCTCCATGCCATGATCGCCCAAGATCACCGGCACCCCCATGCAGATACCCTTCTGGCCGTATTCGCCGTCGAGGATAGCGACGCAGGGCAGGATGCGTTTACGGTCGTGGCGGATGGCGTCCACCATGGTGGCGACCGCCGCCGCGGGCGCGTCGTAGGCGCTGCTGGTTTTGCGCAGGGCGAGGATCTCGGCGCCGCCCTCGCGCGTGCGTTTGGCGATGCGCGTTATCTGGTCCGGGCTGAGGAAGTGGGAAATGGGAATGCCGTTGATGCAGGTGTAACGCGGCAGCGGCACCATGGTGTCGCCGTGTCCGCCCAGCACCATGGCGCTGATGTCTTTGACGGAAAAGCCGGTTTCCATGGCAACGAAGCTCGCCATGCGTGTGGAGTCGAGCACACCCGACAGGCCGATCACCCGGCGCCGGTCCCAACCGGTGCGTTTCCACGCCACATACGTCAGCACGTCCACCGGGTTGGTCACCATGATGATCATGGCGTCCGGTGCCGAACTCTTCGCCTCATCGACGATGGAGGAGATGATAGGCACGTTGACATCGAGGATGTCGGAGCGCGACATGCCGGGTTTGCGTGGCAGGCCGGCGGTGATGATGATGAGGTCGGAGCGCGCCATGGCGCTCAGGTTGTTGTGGCCGCTCAAGGTGGTGTCGAAGCCGAACACCGGGGCGGATTCCTGGATGTCGAGGGCGGTGCCCTGGGGTATGCCCTCCTTGATGTCGATGAGGGCGACCTCGTGGCAGAGCTCCGCTTTGGCCAGGTTGTGTGCGGTGGATTCGCCGACCCGTCCGGCGCCGATGATGCTGATCTTTTTCATGTCGCGTCCTTTGTTGTCCGATCCTGTGACATCCAGCAGGCGCCCGCGTGCAGCCCTGCTACCATTTAAGGTTCAGTATAGTCGACGATCTTTCAGGTCGATGGTGCCATGTTTATGCCTTGGGCACGGAGTAGTTTAAGTAGGGTGGGCATTGCCCACCAGACGCGGCATCGGTTGTCGCGCACGGTGGGCAATGCCCACCCTACCGCTACTTTAAGAGTGCGGCGGCTTGCCGCTGCACTCCAGGCCTACTCCCCCACCGCCTGCGGGTAATGCGCGGGAAAGCCCGTGCGCGCCACGCCGGAATCGATGGCGGCGCGCGCCACCGCCTGGGGCACCACCTGAATCAGGCGCGGGTCCAGGGGTTTGGGGATGATGTAGTCCGGTCCGAAGCTCAAGTGATCGAGCTTATAGGCCTCCAGCACCTGGGCCGGTACCGGCTGGTGCGCCAGGGCGGCGAGGGCATGCACCGCGGCGATCTGCATTTCGCGGTTGACGCAGCAGGCGCGCACGTCCAGGGCGCCGCGGAAGATGAAGGGAAAGCCGAGTACGTTGTTCACCTGGTTGGGATAATCCGAGCGCCCGGTGGCCATGATGAGATCGTCACGTACCTTGTGGGCGACCTCCGGGCGGATCTCCGGATCGGGATTGGACAGGGCGAACACGATGGGTTTGGGCGCCATGACCTTGAGCATGTCCGGCGTCACCAGATTGGCGGCGGACACGCCGACGAACACATCGGCGCCGGTCATGGCGTCCAGCAGGGTGCGCTGGTCGGTAGTGTGGGCGAAGCGTTGCTTGTAGATGTTGAGGTCCTGGCGGCCTGAATGTATTACGCCCTTGCTGTCCACCACGGTGATGTTTTCCGGTATGGCGCCGAGGGTCACCAGCAGTTGCATGGAGGTGAGTCCGGCGGCGCCGGCGCCGAGACACACGATCTGTGCTTCAGCGAGTTTTTTACCCTGCAGCTCCAGGGCGTTGATCATGCCGGCGGCGATGATCACCGCCGTGCCATGCTGATCGTCGTGGAACACCGGGATTTCGAGGCGCGCATGCAAGGCCTCTTCGATGATGAAGCAATCGGGCGCGGCGATGTCCTCCAGATTGATGCCGCCGAAGGTCGGGGCGATGGCCACCACGGTGTTGATGAATTCTTCCGCGCTGTTGGCATTGACCTCGATATCGTAGACATCGATGCCGGCGAAGATCTTAAACAACACCGCCTTGCCTTCGAGCACCGGCTTGGCCGCCAGCGCCCCGGTATTGCCAAGGCCGAGCACCGCGGTGCCGTTGGAAATGACCGCCACCAGGTTGCCCTTGTTGGTGTAGCGATAGGCGTTGTCCGGGTCCTTGACGATGGCGCGCACCGGCTCGGCCACGCCCGGCGTGTACGCCATCGACAGGTCGTGTTGCGATACACACGGCTTGCTCGGGATGACGCTGAGTTTGCCCGGCAGCGGCAGGGCGTGATAGTCGAGAGCGGCTTGTTTCTGGTCTTTGTTCATTGCTTAGGACTGCCCGGTTGAGTTTATCGAATGAGTTTAAGTATATCCCCGCTGGCGGGTTCGCCGCGCGGGTATTTGTCGTTGATGAGACGCAGCATGGATTCGGCGTTGTCGAAGTTATGCACATCGCGCGCCAGGCGTGCGAAGGTGTCGCCGGGACGCGCGCTGACGAGATGCAGCTGTGAGGCGCGCGCCAATGCGGCCTCCTTTGGCGTGAGCGGATGCAGGCTTGCGGCGGTGGCGAGGAAGTCCTGGTCGTCCCGCAGGCCAGCGCTGTCCGCCTGTTGGGTGCCGAGAAAAATGAATGCCTTCTTGCCCTGGTAGACCACGGACACGCGCGTATTGCGCGCACCGAAGGGCGAGTTCATGCGTGCAATGCCGGTGTAGCTGGTTTGGCTGGCGGCGCCCAAGGCGCGGCCCTGTTGCAGCGAATTGATCTTGAGTTCATCGCGAATAAAGACATCGGGCGACACGCCGGCTTTTGCGTCACGTGCCGCCAGAAATATCAGGGCGTCCTTCGCCGGATTCACCGCGACGATGCGATCCGGTTGGTTATCCAGACGCCAGCCTTCGGGGAAGGTCACGCCGATACCCAGTCCCTTGTGGTAGAAATTCCGACCGCGCACGCTGCCCTGCTGCTCGCTCGGGCCAAACACCAGCCCTTCCATTTTCTGCATGTAGGCGTTGCGCTCCAGGTGCACAGCGTTGGGCGAGCGGAATTTTTCCGCCTCGCGTACCACCTGCTGCAGGCGCTGGTCGGCACTCGGATGGCTGGCGAAGACGCCGTGATAGGTGCGCGCCTCGCGCCCCTCGGCCGCGGCCTGTTGGCGTTCGAACAGCTCCTGATTTTTCAGTACCTCGATGACACCGATCATGGCCTGGGGATCGTATGCGCTGCGTGCCAGGTATTCCGCGCCCAAGCGGTCGGCCTCGAGCTCGTGGTCGCGCCCGTAGCCGCTGAGCAATGCGCCGCCCAGGGTGTTGAAGATGGACTGGCCCGTCTTGCTTTGCAGGGTTGGCAGGAACAGGGCGGTGATGTTGTAGCCGATACTGGCCGCCATGGCGGCGGAATACTGGCGCACGCTGTGGCGTGCGGTGACATGGCCGACTTCATGGCCTAACACCGCGGCCAGTTCCGCCTCGGAGTTGAGATAGGCCAGAATGCCGCGCGTGATGTAGATATAGCCACCCGGCAGGGCGAAGGCGTTGACGTCGCCGGAGTCGAGCAGCGTGAAGCGATAGCGCAGCCCTGGCCGGTGACTGTGCGTCGCGACTTTTTCACCGACCTGCTGCACATAGGCCTGCAAGGCGGCATCGGTATACACGCCGTATTGCTGGCGTACCTCCGCATCGCTTTTACGGCCGAGTTCGATCTCCTCGGATTCGGAAATCAGCGCCAGATCACGCTGACCGGTGACCGGGTTGGTGGCGCAGCCGGTGGCGATCAGGGCGACCAGGATCAGGAGAATCAGGCGGGACATCGGCATAGGACGTGGTGTGATATTTATTGGGTTGCGCGTAACATCGCCGGGTGTCGCAGACGCAGACGCAGTTTGCCATCGTATTCCGTAATCCAACCGCGGACTTCGATATTCCGGTCACGCAGGGATTCGGGGCGACCACTAAAGTACCGCTCCCAGTCGGCGTGGGCAACCATAATGGCGAGGCGCGGCCCGAGGTCCAGGTAAATATATTGGCGGCTGCGGCCGATGCGGCTTATGCGGCCGTGGATAAAGCGGTAACCGGTCTGGCCTGGGCCCAGCTGGTCAGCAGACTGGGGGGCAAAATACGCCTCCCCCCACAGCCCGCGGCGCGCAGCCCGGGCCTCGGCCTCGATGGCCTGGTAGCGCGCCAACCGATCCAGATTCGGCGGTATGGCAATGACACTGGCCAGGCCTTGTTGCAACAAGGCCTCTTCCGGGTCAGTGCCGTCCGCTAACCTTAGGTGCGCGAGCAAACGGCCATAGTGGTCATGGCCGTCCTCGCCGGTGACCAGGGTGATGGATTTTTTTGCCACCAGAGACTGCAACCGTTGACGCGCCGCCTGCGCCAGGGGTTCTGCGCGGGTCGGCGTACAGTCTTTGTCTCTGACGGGGTTGCGGGTACCGGTGTGACAGGTATACGCCAGCTCCGGGGCGTTAATGCCGATCAGACGTACATGGCGCCGGTCGGTCAGTACCAGGGTGTCGCCGTCGATGACAAAATCCACCTGCGCCGGCTGCGGGTCAGCGGGCCCCCGCGCCGCGCTGGCGCCCGGGATCGGGGCCAGGACGGCGATTGCCGCCCAAAACAAAAAGGCGCCGGTAAGCGGCGCCTTGGGTGGCCTGTTGCGGGGAGCAGTCACCTGCAAAGGGTTATTTCTTGGCGGCGATGCCGTATTTCTGGCGGAATTTCTCCACGCGGCCGCCGGTATCGACGATCTTCTGCTTGCCGGTGTAGAACGGATGGCAGGAGGAGCACACGTCCAGGTTGAGCTCGTGCCCAACGG
>JANNJF010000274.1:0-3963 GCA_031405715.1 Gammaproteobacteria bacterium
TAACTGCCATCCTCCTGCACCTGCACGTCATCCAGCACGCCGGGGGCCGGGCTGGTGCAGGAGGATGGCAGTTATCTGGTCAATGGCAGCACCCACATCCGCGACCTCAACCGCCGCCTCGACTGGAAGCTGCCGACCAGCGGCCCGAAGACACTCAACGGACTGATTACGGAATATCTCGAAGACCTGCCGGAACCCGGTACCAGTCTGATACTGGAGGGCTATCTGGTGGAGATCATCCGCACCCGTGGCACCGCGGTGCAGACGGCGCGCATTCGCCTCAAGCCTGCACCGACGGAGCCGGGCCTTGGGCCCTAGTCCACATCTGTCTCGTCGGGCGGCGATGGCTTGGCTGCCTCCGAGTCCGGTGTTTTTGGCTTAGCCTGCTTGATCAACCAATACAGAATAAGCCCGGTTAACGTCACGTTGAGGACGATACCCACAATCCAGAATGTGCTCATGCGTTCAACCTCTTTCCACGAATGGATGTCATCGACGCACGGAGGATTTCTGCGCCACATCGTCACGCACGTATAACGGCAAGGCCTCCTGCGCCGCCACCGCACTACCACTGGCGACACCGCGCGCGCCCAATTCCGCCACGTGACTGGCCCGCGGCCAGACTTGGGCTTGCCAGCGAGGAATGCGCACTCCCAAATGCGCCAGCAGGGCCGTGGCATACTCATCCCAACCGCTGCCGACCCCGACCCAGGTGTCGTCCCCCGGCAGGACGATATCCCCCGGCGCCGATACACGCTCCGGTTCAACCAGTGTCATGCCACTACCGCTGTTGACGCATAGACCCCAGTACACCTGTCCCATGCGCGCATCCAGGGCGGCCAACACCCGCGTGGCGTCCTGGCCCTGGGCCAGGGCCGCCAGGGTGGACACCGGCACCACGGGCAGATCGGCGCCAAAAGCCAGGCCTTGCACGACTCCGGCACCGATGCGTAATCCGGTGAAGGAACCGGGCCCGCGTCCGAAGGCCAGGGCATCCATCTGCCCGAGGGAATAGCCACCCTCGGCGAGCACCTCCTCGACCATGGACAGTATCCGCTCCGAGTGTCGGCGGCCGAGCTCAAAGCGCTCGACCACCTGCCCATCCTGCCAGACGGCGGCGGAACAGGCTTCAGTGGCGGTCTCCAGGGCGAGTATTTTCAATGGCGGGGATGACGTTGTTAATGGCCATCTATGCTAACACGGACCGCCTGCACTAGGCCGCGACACACTACAACACGACCACGGGGACATACATGGACTTGCGGTCGTTGAGGGCCAACCAACCTTTGATGATGCGATAGATCACCCAGACCGCATTGGCGAACAATACGAAGTAACCCACCACCAGGATCAGCGTCAAGACTCCCAGCACCAGCCACAACATCGAAAACCAGAAGGTGCGTATCTGCCAGCGGAAATGCGACGCCAGCCAGGTTCCCGATACATCGGGAAGTTTGACGTAATTAATGATCACGGCGACGATGCACGAAACGCCGACAAAAAACGACAGCGCCTGCAACGCATAGACCAGGGTGGTGATATTCACCAGCGGTGTGAAGTCGACAGGCTGATCCGCCGGGATGAATTCGGACACGGCTTATACTCCATGATGGCGTCGGACGATGTTACCCGGTTGATGCCTGCTTGCGCCAGACCAGTATGCGATTATTCGCGGGCATGACAACGTCCTGCGCCAACAGCATGCCCTGCGCCTGCGCCTCTGCATCCAGCGCCTCGAAATCCCGAATGCCGCTGCGTGCATCGCGTTGTTTCAGCCAGACATCGAATTGGGCGTTGCTGTCGCTGGTATACTTACCGGCGTAATTGAACGGCCCATACAGACAAAAGAGCCCACCCGGTTTCAACGTCCGCCCCACGCCCTGAAACAGATGTTGCACCTGCGGCCAAGCGACGATGTGGGCGGTATTCGCGGAAAACACCGCATCCATGTCCCGCACCGGCCACGCCGAGGCATCCACATCGAGGGCCAGGGGGGCGCGCACGTTGGGCAAGGCCGCGTCCGCGATCCAGGCACGAATACCGGGGTGCTGGTCCGGCAGGTCGCTGGTTTGCCACTGCAGGTGCGGCAGGTGGCGGGCGAAAAACACCGCGTGCTGCCCGGTGCCGCTGCCGATTTCAAGCACATCAACGCTGTGCGCCAGTATGTCGCGCAGGACATCGAGGATCGGTTGCTGGTTGCGTTCGCAGGACGGCGAAAACGGTTTGGTGACGTCAGGCATACTGGCCCTTTGTTTGGCGGTCCGTGACGGTGCAATAACCGCTATGGCGCCGTTTTGACCAAGGCGGTGACCTCGACCTTATTCAGCGAATTATGCGTGCGAAAACCCAGCTGGGGTTTTTCCGCCAGCAGCGGCGTTCCGCTGATCTGAATGTCGCCATCACGTAATAGGATGGTGGCGGATTCAATAAACCCCTTGAGCGGCATATCATTGATAAAGAGCACCAGGACCTCATCACCCTGTACCCGGGTTTTGTTGGACGTGCCGGTCACGCCACCCGCCGGTATGGTCGCGCCCTGCGCCACCGCCACCTTGGCGCTGACAGCGGCCTTGGCCCCGCTGCGCGTGGTCACCATGACATGCAGTAGGCCGGTGCGCTGCATCCGGACTCTGCCGGAAAATTCATACACCGCCACCTTGCCGGTAGTCTGGACTTTGTAGATCACCTCATGGTCCGCCTTCAAGATCAACTCTTCGCCACTCACCAGTGGCCGGTCGGCGGTGATGAGAAACGGGACAAAGTTGCCGTTCTCCACCTGCTCTGGCGCCGTGATCGTCAAACTCGGCAATGACACGACTGAAGGAGTGACGCAGGCACCCGCACCCACCAGGGTGACGAAGAACAGCATCTTCAAACCAAAATTTACTTTCCTTGACAACGGCGCTGCTCCTATTGAATAAACGCCTGGCCCGAGCGGCAAGGTGTAGGGTAGACATCGTCCGCCAAACGCGGTTCCGGCGGGCATACGCTGATGGGCAATGCCCGCCCTAGTGTGGACTGCGGGAGCTCACTCCCGCTTTGGTCAAAAGGCGGCAAGCCGCCGCACTCCTCCCCTGGAATCCACGACATGCTTCAAGTCTACCAGTGCGGCGCGGGTTAGTATAAAAGGATAGAACAAAAATACCACCGCCCATAACGCGAAACACCGCAATCATCGGCTGACGATGATTATATTTCACCCCGACCCACGGAGGGACGCCCGGCTAGGCGTCGTCGGCAAAAAACGCCTGGACCACCGCCGGGTCGTGGGTGCGACGCAGCGGCGGCAGGCTGGCAAGGAAAATTTTTCCATACCCCTTGCTGAGCAGACGTGGATCACACAGCATCAGCACACCTTTGTCATGCACATCGCGGATCAGGCGTCCCGCCCCTTGCTTCAGCGCAATCACCGCGTTGGGCAGCTGGTACTCCATGAAGGCACTGCGCCCTTCCCGCTCCATGGCCTCACCCCGTGCCTGTAACACCGGATCGTCCGGTGAGGCGAAGGGCAGCTTGTCGATGATCACCGTGGACAGGGCCTCACCGCGCACATCCACCCCCTCCCAGAAACTGCCGGTCCCGAGGAGAACGGCATTGCCCAGATCGCGGAAACGCTGCAACAGCTCGGAACGGGGCGCGCTGCCCTGGACCAGCAAGGGATAAGGGATGCGTCCGGGCAGCAGTTCCGCGGCCAGCTTCAAGGCGCGATGGCTGGTGAACAGCATAAACGCACGACCGCGGCTCGCCTCGAGCACTGGTATCGCCAGCTCCACCACGCGTTCGGTATAGTCCGGCACCGACGGTGGCGGCAGGCCGCGGGGGACGTAGAGTAACGCCTGGGTCGCGTAATCGAACGGACTTTCCCACTGTGCCGTCTCGGCGTCGTCCAGACCGAGCTGCGACTGAAAATGACTGAAGCTGTTGCCGACGGCGAGGGTCGCCGAGGTGAATATCCACGCCTTC
>JANNJF010000275.1:0-1649 GCA_031405715.1 Gammaproteobacteria bacterium
GAGTCGATTCTTTCTTGATTAGTTAGGACAGCATCACCCTCATGAGCCTGCGCCTGCGTTTATTCTTCGCGGTTACCCTCGTAATCGTTGTGCATACGGCCGCACAGATCGTGCTATTGGCCGAGGATACACGCGACAGCGTGCGCCGGACGCAACAGGTGCAGGGCGAATGGGTAGGTAAAAACCTGGCCAACAGCCTGGCCAACCCACTGGTCACCAGCGATCTGGCCACGGTACAGAGTACCGTCGAGCTTTTGTTTTCGGAGAAAAACTTTCTCCGGCTTGCCGTGCTCGACGAGCGCGGGCAGGTCATCATCGACTTAAAGCCCGACACAAAAAAAATAATGACCGGGGTGCCTTCCTGGTTTATCGCATACCTGAATCTTTCCGCAGAGCCCAGCATCCAGACAATAACTATCGGTGGCATCGAGTACGGGCAGATCATCACCCTCGTATCCCCCGGCCCCATTATCGAACGCGTCTGGGGTGAAGCACAACGTGATACCGTGGTTGCCGTGACCGAGATCGCGGTGCTGTCGCTCCTTCTATGGGTGCTGATGGCGATCGGCCTGCGTCCTTTGCAGCACCTTTCCTCAACGGTACAGCAGATCGGGGCCGGGGATTTCAGCGCACGCATGGACAAGACAGGCAGCCGTGAATTCGCTGAGCTGATTTTCGTTGTGAATGACATGTCACAAAAACTACAAACCCTTCATGCAGAACGCAGGCAAGCCGAAGAAACCGTCCTAAAACTGAATCAAGACTTGGAACGGCGCGTCGATGCGCGCACTAAAGAGCTGGCAATAGCCAATGAGGAGTTAACCCACCAAGCGCTGCACGATGCCTTAACGGACATCCCCAACCGCACCTTACTGTATGAACGGTTACAGCAAGCAATTATCACCGCCAAGCGGGAGCGTAAATCCGTGGCGCTGATGATGATGGACCTTGACCGCTTCAAGGAAATCAACGACACCATGGGCCACCACAGCGGCGATCTGGTATTGCAGGCGGTGGCCGCACGGCTGCGCGGCGCCTTGCGCCAGTCCGATACCGTGGCGCGCCTGGGCGGGGACGAGTTTGCCATGGTGTTGCCCGGCATCGGCGACAAAGATAGCGCGATAAAAGCGGCGCAGAAGATATTGAACGCGGTGCAGATGCCGATAAGCCTGGAGGGTCGCAGTCTCGATATCGGAGCGAGTTTGGGGGTGGTCATGTATCCCGACCAGGGCGAGGAAACCGGCATATTGCTGCAGCGCGCCGACGTGGCGATGTATGCGGCCAAACGCAGCAAGAGCGGTTATGCCTATTATGACGCCGAGGCGGATCGTTATAGCGTGGACCGTCTGGCATTGCAGAGCGAGCTGCGCCACGCCATCACACACGATGAACTGGTGCTGTATTATCAGCCTAAAATCGACTTCATCAGCGGCCGGATCAGCGGCTTGGAGGCGTTGGTGCGCTGGCAGCATCCCCGCCATGGCCTTATGTTCCCGGATGATTTCATTCCGTTGGCGGAGCGGACGGGCTTGATCAAGCCCCTGACGGTGTGGGTCCTGCACGCGGCGTTGAGTGAGTGCTGTATCTGGCATCGCGACGGCTTTCCACTCACCATCGCAGTGAATATTTCCGCAGCCAACCTGCAAGAC
>JANNJF010000276.1:0-2972 GCA_031405715.1 Gammaproteobacteria bacterium
GTTATGATCAAGGTGGCGATTTACGGCCTGATCCGCCTCACCTACGATCTGATCGGCGACATCCAGTGGCAATGGGGATTGGTAGTGCTCATTATCGGCGCGCTGTCGGCGCTGCTCGGCGTGCTGTACGCGCTCATGCAAAACGACCTCAAGCGCCTGCTCGCTTACTCGTCGGTGGAAAACGTCGGCATCATCTTCATGGCCCTCGGCCTGTCGATGATCTTCATCGGCACCGGCCATGCAGTGCTCGGCGTGCTCGGCCTGATCGCGGCGCTCTACCATGTCCTCAATCACGCGATGTTCAAGGGTCTGCTGTTCCTCGGTGCCGGCGCGGTGCTGTTCCGCACGCACGAACGTGATCTCGAACACCTGGGCGGCCTGATCCAGCGCATGCCGGTCACGGCCGCGTTGTTCCTGGTCGGTTGCGTCAGCATTTCAGCGCTGCCGCCGTTCAACGGCTTCGTGTCCGAATGGCTGACCTTCCAGGCCGCTCTCCAGGCCACGACCCTGGAGAGCGGCGTGCTGCGCAGCCTGTTGCCGATCACAGCGGCGATGCTGGCGCTGACCAGCGCGCTCGCGGCGGCGGCCTTCGTCAAGGTGTACGGCGTGGCGTTTCTCGGTAAGCCGCGCACGCGCCACGCGGCGCGTGCGCGCGAAGTACCGTTGGGCATGCTGGCCGGCATGGGTCTGCTCGCCGTCTTGTGTCTGGCCCTCGGTATCCTGCCGACCACCGTCATTGAAGCGCTCGACAGCATCCCGCAGTTGCTGCTCGGCGAGGTGCCGCCTACCACCACCGCCCACGGCTGGCTGTGGCTGACGCCGGTATCGGCCGATATCGCCTCGTACTCGGCGCCACTGGTGCTGGTCGCCATCGGCGTCACCTTCGTCGTCGGCCGCCTGCTACTACGCCGCGGCAGCCTACCGCCGCGCCGCGGCCCCGCCTGGGATTGCGGCTTCGGCCCACTCAATGCGCGCATGCAGTACACCGCCACCGCCTTCGCCCAACCGATCCGGCGCATGTTCGCTCCGACCTGGAAGGTGCAGGAACAGGTGGACAAGCAGCATGCCGCGGCACCGGCGACCCTGGTCACGGCGGTGCGTTACCATCTGCACATCGGCGACTGGTCGTGGGCGGCGCTGTATGAGCCGATCGGCCGGCTGGTGCTGGCGGCGGCACGCCGCGTCGGCCGCATCCAGACCGGCAGCATACACACCTATCTGATGTATTCGTTTGTCACCCTGCTGCTGCTCCTGTGGATCGTGACATGACGATCATCTCGGTCGAATTCGCCGCCTGGCTGCTGGCACTCGCGCAGACCGTGCTGTTCATCGCCATGGCGCCGCTGCTCGCCGGTTGGGTGATGCGCGTCAAGTGCCACCTGCAGAATCGCGCCGCGCCGTCCCTGTTCCAGCCCTATCGCGACCTCGGCAAATTGTTTCGCAAGCACGTGGTGCTGGCCGAGAACGCCTCATGGCTGTTCCGCGCCACACCTTACATCGTGTTCGGTGCGTTCGTGCTGGCGGCGGCGGTCGTGCCGCTGGTAGCCGTGCACCTGCCGACCGCGGCCATCGCCGACGTCATCGTGCTGGTCGGCTTCTTCGCGCTGGCGCGTTTCTTTCTGGCGCTGGCCGCCATGGACATCGGTACCGCTTTCGGCGGCATGGGCGCGTCGCGCGAGATGACCATCGCCTCCCTCGCCGAGCCGGCCATGCTCATGGCCGTATTTACCCTCGCCATGACCGCCGCCACCACCAACCTGTCCGTGGCCATCGAGCAGAACCTCGCCGCCGGTCTGGTGCTGCGGCCGTCGTTCCTGTTCGCCATGCTCGGCCTCGCCATGGTGGCGGTGGCCGAGACCGGCCGCGTGCCGATCGACAATCCGGCCACCCATCTCGAGCTCACCATGGTGCACGAGGCCATGACCCTCGAATACAGCGCGCGCCATCTGGCGCTGATCGAATGGGCGGCGCAGATCAAGCTCATGATCTATGCCGTGCTCATCGCCAATATCTTCTGGCCCTGGGGTATCGCCCAGGAGTTCACGCCCACGGCGCTGGCGGTCGGCGTCGTCGCGATCACTGCCAAGCTCGTGCTGCTCGGCATGTTGCTGGTGGTGTGGGAAACGATCATGGCCAAGATGCGCCTGTTCCGCGTACCGCAGTTCCTCGGCTTCGCCTTCATGCTGAGCCTGCTCGGCATGCTGACGCACGTGATCCTGGAAACCGGGGGTTAGTATGGATCTGGCACAACTCAGTCTCTACAATCAGGCGGTACTGGTGGCAGCGGCGCTGATCCTGTTCACGTCGTTCATCATGCTGGCGCAGACGCGTATCCAGCCGCTGATTTACGCCTTTGCCTGGCAGGGCGGCCTGCTTGCGTTGATCACGGCGCTGGTGGCGCTGGTGTCCGGTCATCCGCACCTGTACATCTCGGCGCTGCTGACCCTGGGGCTGAAGGCGCTGCTGATTCCCTGGATGCTGCACCGCCTGGCGATCCGCCTCAACATTCATTTCGAGACCGAGAAGCTGGCGCACCCGTCGCTGCTGTTGCTGGCCGGCGCCGGCCTGGTGATCTTCAGCTACTATGTGGCCCTGCCGATCGTGCAGCTGTCCACCCTGGCGACACGCAGCACCATTGCCGTGAGCATGGCCATCGTGCTGCTCGGCATGCTGCTCATGGTGTCGCGTAACAAGGCGGTGACGCAGGTGATCGGCTTCATGTCCATCGAGAACGGGCTGTTCTTTGCCGCCGTCGTGTCCACCCACGGCATGCCCATGATCGTCGAGCTCGGCATCGCCTTTGACGTGCTGGTGGCGGCGGTGCTGTTCGGGGTGTTCTTTTTTCAGCTTGAGTTCCGGGCCGACGACGATGACCGAACGGGCCGAGTAGTCCACCCGTTTGCCGAGGAGGTTTTCCCGGAAGCGGCCCTGCTTCCCCTTGATCATGTCCGTCAGCGATTTGAGCGGGCGGT
>JANNJF010000277.1:0-2019 GCA_031405715.1 Gammaproteobacteria bacterium
GCGGCGGTCCAACTGTTGGCACAAGGGCGGGCTATTGAGATTCTCCCCTTCGCGCCACCTGAGCACCCGTTTCCATGGAGGGAGCTCCCCGACACGCAAGCGAAAAGATTTTGTGATGCGTACCGGGATCATCCGGTGTCGGAGTGGGCTAGAAAGATGTATCGGGACCATCGTTCGTGTAAACGGGTGAATATCGTGTAAGTGACTATTTAGCAGATCGCTCGACCAAGCCCCGCGCGAAAAAGTCTTCCAGGCCTGGGTCGACCCGCAGGCGCTGACCAAATGGTTCGCCCCCAGCGAACACATGACCACCACCGTGCATGCGCTGGACCTGCGCGTCGGCGGGCGCTATCGCTTCGAGATGCGTGACCCCGACGGCAAGTCGCATATCGTCATCGGCGAGTACCGCGAGATCGACGCGCCCACGCGCCTGGTGTTCACCTGGGCCTGGGAAAGTGAACAGGCTGAGGACACCCAGGAAACCCTCGTCTCCCTGCTGTTGCGTGAACAGGGCAAGGCGACCGAGATGCTATTGACGCATAAACGTTTCCCGAGCGAGCGCTCACGCGAACTGCACAACCAGGGCTGGGCCGGTTGCCTCGCGCGGCTTGAGCAGTTGCTGGCCGCTGGCTGCGCGGACGACCAGTACATCGAGGCCGGAAACAGCCGCCACTCACGGCAGGCTGTTTGGAAACTAAAGGGGTCGAAGTCAATCCCACACTTCATGGAAAATTGACTTCGACCCCTTTATTGCTCGACCCCTTTATTGCTTTCGTTTATTGCTTTATTGCTTGAAGCGGCTGCAACAAACTTGCCCGCGCTACTAGGACAATTGGACCGCAGCTTCGCTGCGGATCCAGCTATTTCTCGCTGATAGCAACGCGCTATCAGCCCCATGGCAACAATCAATTAGCGCTGACCGCCCACTCTTCGTATGCTGTCTCCCATCGCGTCGGGTAACTATTGATCATGGTCAATATCTACCTTGAGAGCAGGAGGTAAAATGTGCAGTCTCTGCGCGGAAACGCGGTTTCATTCAACCTGACAAGGAGACGCCACTATGGCAAAAGACAAACCGCAGTGCCCCGTCATGACCACCGCCGCCGGCGTACCGGTGGCAGACAACCAGAACTCGACGACTGCCGGTCCGCGCGGCCCGGTACTGACCGACTACCAGCTGATGGAGAAGATGGCGCACTTCAACCGCGAGCGCGTACCAGAGCGCGTGGTGCACGCCAAGGGCGCGGGCGCCTACGGTACCTTTAAGATCACCGGTGATATCTCCAAGTACACGCGCGCCAAATTGTTCGAAAAGGTCGGCAAAGAGACGCCGGTGTTCGCGCGCTTCTCGACCGTCGCCGGCGAACTGGGCAGCGCCGACACCGCGCGCGACCCGCGCGGCTTTGCGCTCAAGTTCTACACCGAGGAAGGCAATTGGGACATGGTCGGCAACAACACCCCCGTGTTCTTTATCCGCGACCCGCTCAAATTTTCCGACTTCATCCACAGCCAGAAACGTCTGCCCGACACCGGCATGCGCGATGCCACCATGCAGTGGGACTTCTGGTCGCAGAGTCCCGAATCTCTGCACCAGGTTACCTGGTTATTCGGTGATCGCGGTATTCCGGAGACCATGCGCCACATGAACGGCTATTCCAGTCACACCTACAGCCTGTGGAATGCCAAGGGTGAGCGCTTCTGGGTGAAGTGGCACTTCAAGACGATGCAGGGCATCAAGTGTCTGACCGCGGCCGAGGCCACCCGGCTGGCCGGTGAGGACCCGGACTGTCACCGGCGCGATCTGCACACTGCGATTGAGAAGGGTGACTTTCCAAAATGGCGGGTGATGGTGCAGATCATGCCGGAGAAGGATGCTGACACTTACTCGATCCACCCCTTTGACCTCACCAAGGTCTGGCCGCACAAGGACTACCCGCTCATCGAGGTGGGCATCTTGGAGCTCAACCGCAACCCCGAGAACTACTTCGCCGAGGTGGAGCAGGCGGCATTCGAACCGGG
>JANNJF010000278.1:0-4506 GCA_031405715.1 Gammaproteobacteria bacterium
AACTGGTGTTCGCCGTCCACTTCCGCGATCTCGATGATGGAGATATCGAACGTGCCGCCGCCCAGGTCATACACCGCGATCTTGCGGTCGCCTTCCTTCTTGTCCATGCCGAAAGCCAGGGCCGCCGCGGTGGGTTCGTTGATGATGCGTTTGACATCCAGGCCGGCGATCTTGCCCGCGTCCTTGGTGGCCTGGCGCTGGGAGTCGTTGAAATAGGCCGGCACGGTGATCACCGCCTCGGTGACTTCCTCGCCGAGGTAGTCCTCCGCGGTCTTTTTCATCTTCTGCAGCACGCGCGCGGAGATTTCCGGCGCCGCCATGCCCTTGCCCTTGGCCTCGACACAGGCATCGCCGTTCTTGGCCTTGATGATCTTGTACGGCACCATCTTGATGTCGCGCTGCACCACCTCATCGTCGAACTTGCGTCCGATCAGGCGTTTCACGGCGTACAGGGTATTTTGCGGATTGGTAATGGCCTGGCGCTTGGCCACCTGGCCGACGACCACTTCGTTATCCGAGGTAAAGGCGACAATGGACGGTGTGGTGCGGTCGCCCTCGCTGTTTTCGATCACCCGCGGCTTGCCGTTTTCCATGACAGCGACGCAGGAGTTGGTGGTGCCTAAGTCGATACCGATAATCTTTCCCATTTTGGTTTCCTCTAACTAAGCCTAGCGGCCGGGTTCTAAATTGTTGAATATGCCTAAGGTGGGGCTAGGCATGCGGTTTTCAAGTATTTTACGCAGGGTTCACGGCCTTGGAGACGATCACCATGGCCGGACGCAGCAATCGATCGTTCAGGATATAGCCCTTCTGCACCGTGGCCACCACGTGGTTCGGGGGCAGCTCGCCGGATTCCAGCATACTCATGGCCTGGTGCCTCTCCGGGTCGAATTTTTCGCCTTTCTGCGGCTCCACCGGGATCAGGGCAAACTTAAGAAAAATGCTGTCCATGAGCTTCAGGGTGAGATCCAGGCCCTCGAACATCTTTTCTACCAGGGGTGCCCCCTCCTGTACCGGTACGGCGCGGGCACGCTCCAGACTGTCTTTTACCGCCAGCATTTCCACCGCAAAGCGTTCGATGGCGTATTTATGCGCATTCGCCACATCGGTCTCGGCGCGCCGGCGGACATTCTCGGTCTCGGCCTTGGAGCGCAGGAATTTATCCTGGTTTTCCGTGGCCTGACGACGTACCTCTTCTATCTCCGCCAGCAGGGCGGGGACATCATGGGATTGATCAGTGATGGACGCCGTCGCCGTATCGGGGCTGACTTGGCCTTCAAGCGCGGCATTCTCCAGGATGGCGTCAGATTCTTTGGTCTGCTTTTGAGTCATGTAGCGGTGTCTCTCCCTCGTTTTCGTAACGGGCATGAATTAGCAGGTTTAACTGGGCAACGGGCGAATTTACAGGATTTTGGGGGTCACTGACCAGACTTTCAAGTCAGGCACCCTCCGATGGACCGGCATTTTGGGCACTCAATGCCCCGCCCAGAAGGCGCGCCGTCATGTCCACAATGGGAATCACGTGCTCATAGGCCATGCGCGTGGGGCCGATGACCCCGAGGGTGCCGACGATCTGACCATCCACACGGTAGGGCGCGGTCACCACACTGCACTCCTCCAGGGCCTGATAACCGGATTCCCCGCCGATAAAGATCTGCATGCCATCGGCGCGCAGACTTTGATCCAGCAGATGCAACAGGTCGCGCTTGGTGCTGAAGGCATCGAACAGCTTGCGCAGTTTGTCGATATTGCCGAGTTCCGGGATCTGCATGAGGTAGGACTCGCCGCTCACCACCAGATCTGCCTCTCGGTCCTCGTGATCCGTCAACAGGCCACGGGCCATCTGCATGGCGGTGGCCATGGCGCGCTGCATGGCGTCGCTGTCCTTCTCCATCTCGCGCAGCAACATGCGCTTCACCTCGCTCAAGGAGCGGGTGGAGTAGGTGTCATTGAAGTAGTTCGCCGCCTCCACCAGTTCCGCCGCCGAATAACGCCGGTTGGCGGTGATGACACGGTTGTGCACCCGCCCGTCCTGAGTGACGAGGATCACCAATACGCGATGGTCGGACAGCGCCAGGAATTCGATCTGCCTTAAGGAAGTCTGCTCCTGCCGCGGGACGGTGACGATGCCTGCCAGGCGGGTCACCTGGGACAACAGACTGGAGGCGGATTCCATGAGGTGCTGGGGGTTGTAATCGTTGGCAAACTCGCCCTGCATGCGGCGCATTTCACTCTCCCCCAGGGGACGCACCTTGAGCAGTGTGTCGACAAAGACGCGATAGCCGAGGGCCGTGGGAATACGGCCGGCGGAGGTATGGGGCGAGCGGATCAGCCCCAACTCCTCCAAATCCGCCATGACATTGCGGATAGTGGCCGGACTCAGGTCCAACCCGGTGTGAGCGGCCAGGGCGCGGGAGGCCACCGGCTGTCCGTCCATAATATAGCGCTCAATCAATGTCTTGAGCAGGAGTTCTGAACGCTGATTCAGTGTCATGGCGGTTCTTCTAAAAGATGCTTAGTGCACGTTTTAGCACTCTGGGTGCGGGAGTGCCAGAAATCAAGCTACCAACCTGGAGCATGTCTGTCAACGCAGGACTCGTTAGAGCGACGACGGGCAGGAACTGCGCGCACGCGTGTCCCCTGAATTCCCTTCGAAAGATTGGCGGAGTTATCCACGCATGATAGTTTATTCAGTCAAAACGGAAGCCTAACCATGCAAGCCAGCTCAACAATAAGCAGAGACAAACTCTCGACCGTCGGACTGTTCGGCAAATACGGTGACAAAAAAGTCGGCGAAGTTATTCATATGTTGCGGGAATTTCTCATCGGACGTCACTTGCGTGTCATGATCGAAGCGGCCACCGCCGAACTCATGGACACCCCGCCCACGGAATCCCATAGCCTCGCAGAGATCGGTGAGAGTGCGAATATCGCCATCGTCGTGGGGGGTGACGGCACGATGCTGAACGTGGCACGCAATCTGGCGGACTACGAGGTGCCGCTCATCGGTATCAATCTCGGGCGCTTGGGTTTCCTGGTGGACATCCCCCGGGACAGCATGCTCGAGGGTCTGACGGAGATCCTCGAGGGGAATTTCCGCTCGGAAGAACGCATCCTGCTGCAGGCGGAGGTGGTGCGCGACGGCCGGGTGCAACATGCGGCCAATGCCTTCAACGATGTGGTGGTCAACAAGGGCCAGCTCGCACGCCTCATCGAGTTCGAAAGTTACATCGACAACGAATTCGTCAACAGTACCCGCGCCGACGGTATTATCATCGCCACCCCTACCGGCTCCACCGCCTATGCCTTGTCCGCCGGCGGGCCTATTCTGCATCCGACGTTGCCGGCCATCGTGCTGGTGCCCATCTGCCCCCACACCCTGAGCGACCGACCCCTGGCGGTGAGCAGTGACAGCCACATCGAGATCCTCATGACCCATACCAGTTACCAGAGCGCGCACCTGACCCTGGATGGACAGATCAACTTCGGCCTGCAGGACAAGGATCGGGTGCGGGTACGGCGCGCCGATAAACCGGTCAGACTGATACACCCCAGCAACAGAAATCATTATGATGTGCTCCGGGCCAAACTCCGCTGGGGCGAGAAATTCTGACGTGCTGAACCATCTCTACATTCGCGATTTCGCCATCGTGCATAAGCTCGAGTTGAGCCTGCACGCCGGACTCACGGTACTGACCGGCGAGACCGGCGCCGGCAAGTCCATCCTCATCGACGCCCTGGCCTTGGTGCTGGGCGCGCGCGCCGAAAGCGGCGTGATCCGGCATGGCTGCGAGCGCAGCGAAATCGCCGCCGGCTTTGAACTCTCGGCACAGCATGACGCGGCACAGTGGCTGGCACAGCACGACCTGTTCGGCGACCAGGAGTGTCTCGTGCGCCGCGTGATCGAGGCGGATAAACCGTCCAAGGGGTATATCAACGGCCGGCCGGTGCCCATGCAGATGCTGCGCGAACTGGGCGAGCTGCTGGTGGACATCCACGGTCAGCACGAACATCAATCCCTGCTGAAGCGCGAGGCGCAACGACAGATGCTGGATGACTACGCCGGTTTAAGCGCCAGCGCCACGGCCCTGGCCGGGCATTACCATACGCTCAAGGGTCTGCAGGAACGGCGCGATGCCCTGAGCCGTGAAGGCGCCAACCAGGCGGCGCGCGTCGAGTTGCTGCGCTACCAGGTGAACGAACTGCGCGCCCTCGACCTGCAGGCGGATGAGATGCCGCAGCTGGACGAGGAGCACGGGCGCCTGGCCAACGCCAACGAACTGCTGCAGGGCGCACAGGGCGTGGTGCAGACCCTGTACGACGACGACGAACAGGCCATCTCGCGCCTCCTGGGCCAATGCCTGCACAAACTCGAGGCGTTAAGCGAATTCGATGCCAAGCTGGCGCCCCTCTCCAGCCTGCTGAACGAAGCCGTCATCCAAGTGGATGAGGCGGCGGGTGAATTACATCACTACCTGGACAATCTCGAACTCGATCCGCAACGCC
>JANNJF010000279.1:0-2928 GCA_031405715.1 Gammaproteobacteria bacterium
GAAACAACACATACGCCGAGCGGGTATACAGACTCAGGATGCCGGTCACCGCCAGCAGGCCATACAGCCACAACCACTGTGGCGCCACACCCCGACCGCCTTTGAATCCCAGCACCAGGAGATAGAGCAGACTGGCCGCGACCAAACCGACGACGGCGACATGTGGCACCTGCAGAATCACCAAACCGTGCACCACCAGCGGATAAAACACCAGGCCGAGCGTCAGCAACAGGGTGCGCACGGTCGGTTGCCTTCAGCCGACGCGGTTCTGCTCGACATGCCGGGACAAGGTGCGCAAGGAAAAGAAGATATCGGCGTTCTTCTTGTCGTCCGACTGGAGTTTGAAACCGTACTTCTTCGAGATCGCCAGCGCCAGCTCCAAGGCATCGATGGAATCCAACCCGAGTCCCTCGCGGAACAGCGGCGCCTCCGGGTCGATCTTGTCCGGCTGCACATCCTCGAGGTTCAAGGCCTCGACGATCAGCTGCGCCACTTCGTTTTCCAAACTCGTCTGAGACATCTAAATCACCTATATCGCTTGCAGGATGGGTAAGGCTATCAGGGACAAGGGCATCGCCCCGGCCCAACTAGTGAGCGCCTGTCAACTGGGACGGATTTTGCCATACTTCCGGGGGGTGGGACCATGGCTAATCGGTGAGCTCCTGGTTGCGGCACACCGCCGGCGAGATTGCGCAGGAACATCAATTTTACGATAATCCGCCACCACGGAGCAGGGCCGGGCCTCCCCCAATACAGAAATTCAGGGAATCCAGTCGGCACAGCGTCGACATTTTTTGCGCCTGCAGGGGAATGAAGATCGATTTTGGCCAGCCAGCGACGAGATCGTTCCATGAATTAACGCACAGAATTACTGCTAAGGCACCTCTGGACAAGTAGCTGAAACTATCACGCTACGTTCCCTCTCCCTTAGGGAGAGGGACAGGGTGAGGGAAAAATCTACGATCATACCCCTCACCCTAACCCTCTCCCCCGAAGTGCACGGGGGAGAGGGAACTTGTTCAGAGGTTCCCTAACGACGACACAACATTCTTGAAGGAAATACCGCATGACCGAACATTGTGATGTCCTGGTAATCGGCGGCGGGCCCGCCGGCTCCACGCTGTCCGCCTTCCTCGCGCAGAAGGGCCGCAAGGTGGTGTTGCTGGAGAAGGCGCGGCATCCGCGCTTCCACATCGGCGAATCCCTGCTGCCCCTCAACATGCCGCTGTTCGAACGTCTCGACGTGCGCGAGCAGGTGGAACAGATCGGCATGCTGAAACCCGGCGCCGAATTCAACTACGCGGGCTACCCACCGATGGTCTACTACTTCAGCAAGGCCATGGACAAGTCCTTCCCCGTGGCGTACCAAGTGCGCCGCTCGGAATTCGACCACCTGCTGCTCAAGAACAGCGCCGCCAAGGGTACGGATGTGCGCGAAGGCGTGCACGTGCGCGACGTGGCGTTGCGCGACGGTCAGCCGGTGCGGGTAACGGCGGAAGACGAAGACGGCAAGCTTCTCACGTTTGAGGCGCGTTTCCTGGTGGACGCGTCGGGCCGCGACACCTTCCTCGCCAACCGTCTGAAGATCAAACAGCGCAATCCGCAACACAACAGCTCGGCGATCTTCGGCCATTTTGAAGGTGCGCAACGCCGCCCCGGCACGGATGCGGGCAACATCAGCGTGTACTGGTTCGAGCACGGCTGGTACTGGTTCATCCCGTTGAAAGACGGCGCCACCAGCGTCGGCGCGGTGTGCTGGCCGTACTACCTCAAGGGCCGGAAAAAGAGCGTGGACGAATTCTACCTGGACACCATTAAGCTCAATCCGCTGCTGGCGGAACGGCTGAAGAACGCCCGCCTCATGGCCCCGGCCATGGCCACGGGCAACTTCTCCTACCAGGCGGAGCGCATGGGCGGCAGCAACTACCTCATCATCGGCGATGCCTTCGCCTTCATCGACCCGGTATTTTCCAGCGGCGTGTTCCTGGCCATGAACGGCGCGGAACTCGGTGCCGACGTGGTGGATGCGGCCCTGGATAAGGGCGAACTCAGCCCGGCCGCCCTGCAAAAATTCGAGAAAACCGTGCGCGGCGGTCTCAAGACCTTCTCCTGGTTTATCTACCGCATCACCACGCCGGCGCTGCGCAAGATGTTCATGTCGCCGCGCAACTGGTTCCGTATGGAGGAGGCGATCCTGTCGCTGCTGGCGGCGGACATCTTCCGCAGCACACCCCTGCGCCGGCCGTTGTTTGTCTTCAAGCTGATTTACTACGCCTCGTCCATCCTCAACTGGCGCGAAAGCCTGGCCTCGCGGCGGCAGCGCCGGCAGGCGTGGGAAAGCCGGCTGGAATATACCTGGAAGAGCGGGGAGTAAGCGGCGAGCGACGCTCCCTGGGGCAGTTTGGGTTTGGGTTTGTTTCTCCCAGTGTAGATTTTAAAAGTCCCGTTGGAGCTCGCCGAGCACCGCAGCCCCACCGGGGGGTTTCCGCGAGCACTGTTTGAGTAACGCCATCGACTGTGGCGTTACGAGTTGCGCCGCGGCCCGGGGGGGCGAGGCGCGCCGGGGACCGGGCGTGTTTTTCGCCCGGCGAGCGATCGGGTGTGCTTTCTTTTGGTTACTTTTCTTTGCACAAAAAAATAAATGTAACCCGCCCGCGGGGCGGGACCCGCAATTAGCCGTTAAAGCCCGCGCGAAGCGCGACACTAGATCCGCGCCTGATACGGATGGGGACTTCGCGCGACGGCTCGACCGCCAGCACCCCCGGCAGGCGCGCCACTTGCTGCACAACGTTCAACGGGCGCTTCTCGACAAAGGTCACTGTCGCATCCTGCCGATCGGCGAGGAAATAAGTGACGTTGACCAGCTCCTCCATCGAGTCCCGCGTGAATAGCGACACGACCAGGATCGCGGTCGCAAGCGACAGCCCC
>JANNJF010000280.1:0-2400 GCA_031405715.1 Gammaproteobacteria bacterium
GAGCTCGCTCCCGTGGGCCAACAATGGGTAGCTGCTCTCACGTTCTGGCACGTCGTGCTGCCGGTTGCGGCGGCAAGCCGCCGCTAAGAAAGCGGGAGCAAGCTCCCGCACTCCGTGGGGGTGTGACTCATTTGATGGTGCGGGGGCTCTACCATGGTGACCAGATTTGCCCATCTCCACGGAGTGCGGCGGCTCGCCGCCGCTGTATTAAAGGGAGCTCGCTCCCGCGGGCCAACCACCCAGCACAAAGCACATTTATTCCACCGCAAGAAATGCGAGGAAACCTAAGGGGTAGTACCTGTACGCTATCGCAGCGGCAGGCGGTTATCTGCTACGCTTGCCCATCATGCGCGCCCCGTCCACCCCCACCGCACCCTTGCCGGCACTGGCTACGCGCCGCGAAATATTCGCCTGGGCCATGTTCGACTTCGCCAATTCCGGTTATACCACGGTGGTGTTGACGGCGATCTTCAATGTGTATTTTGTCGGTGTCATCGCCGCTGCCCACGATTCCGGCACGGCGACATTTCTTTGGACACTGGCCATGGGCGTTACCAACATCCTGGTGCTGATCAGTGCGCCGGTGCTGGGGGCGATTGCCGACCACGGTGCGCACAAGAAACGTTTTCTCATCATTACCACTATCGGTTGCGTGGTGTTTACCGCGCTCCTCGGTACCCTCGGTGAGGGCGACATCGTGCCGGCCATGGTGTTGGTCATCTTCTCGAGCCTTATGTTCGGCACCGGCGAGAATCTTATCGCGGCGTTTCTGCCGGAGATCGCCCGCCAGCAGGACATGGGGCGCATCTCCGGCTATGGCTGGGCCCTGGGTTTCCTCGGCGGTCTGCTGGTGCTGGCGCTGTGTCTGGCCTACATCACCTGGGCCAAACAATCCGGCCAGGTCGCTACTCAGTTCGTACCGGTCACAATGTGGATCACGGCGGCGGCCTTCGGGCTGGCGGCCATCCCCACTTTTCTGTGGCTGTCGGAGCGGGCCGTGCCAGTGGCGATGCCGCCGGGGCAGGGCTATGTGCGCATCGGCTTCGCGCGCGTTCGCCACACTCTGGCGCATGCGCGGCATTATCGCGACCTGTTTCGTTTTCTCTGGGCCCTGGCGATTTACTATTGCGGCATTTATACCGTCGTCGTGCTGGCGGCGGTGTACGCCAAGGAGGTAATGGGCTTCAGTCAGCAGGAAATCATCTTTCTGATCCTGGTGGTCAATATTACCGCGGCCGCGGGTGCCTTCATTTTTGGGCTGCTGCAGGATCGCCTCGGGTCGGTGGCCACCTTGGCCAGCACCCTGGTCATCTGGATCGTGGCCCTGGTGCTGGCGTTTTTTGTCGAGAGCCGTGGGCTGTTCTGGCTTGTGGCCAATCTCGTCGGTTTGGCCCTGGGGGCCAGCCAGTCCGCCGGGCGCGCCCTGGTGGGACAGTTTTCGCCACCGCACCGCGCCGCGGAGTTTTTTGGTTTGTGGGGACTCTCGACCAAGCTGGCCGGCGCCGTCGGCCCGCCGGTCTATGGATTGATCGCCTATCTGAGCCATGGCAACCACCGCCTGGCGCTGTTGTCCACGGCGGGTTTTTTTGTCGCCGGGCTGTTGTTGCTGATGACCGTGAACGAGGGACGCGGTCGGGCGGCAGCCCTGGTGGTGCATCGACCGCCGGTATGAGTCTGTCCTGGCAAGTGACTGGTTTAGGGCTGGTGGCCGCGCTAGCGCTGGGGTGGTGGGTGCGCCAGCTGAAACACACGGCGGACGCCGCGCACATCGCCGATTGGGGTCGTGGCTGGCTCAATACCCTGGATGGTTTGAACCGCTTGTTCTGCCGCCGTTACCATCGGCTGCGGCTGCATCGTCTGCGTCTGCCCAAGGCCGGTGCCGCCCTGGTGGTGGCCAACCACGTTTCCGGTCTGGACCCGTTGCTGATGCTGGCGGTCAGCCCGCGGCCACTGCGTTTTATCATCGCACGCGAACAGTACGACCGCTGGTGGTTGCGCTGGTTGTTTCAGGCGGTCGGATGCATCCCGGTGGAGCGACGGGCCAGCGCCCACGCGGCCCTGTCCGCCGCGCGCCGCGCCCTGGCCGCGGGTGAGGTGGTGGCCCTGTTCCCCTTCGGCGGTATCCATCTGGAGCACGCGACACCGGCGCGCCCGCGGCGCGGCATTGTGCACCTGGCCAAGGCCAGCGGCGCGCCGGTCTACGCCCTGCGGCTCACCGGCATACGCGGGCAGGGTCGTACGCTGAGTGCGGTGTTCGAACGCAGCCGTGCCCGGGTGACGCGTTATCCTGCACTATACTATGACGAGCGCAAACCGGACGCTTTGCAGAGTGAGCTGACGACGCGACTGACGGGAAAAAGAATCTAAGTAACTTGGAGTGCAGCGGCAGGCCGCCGCACT
>JANNJF010000281.1:0-5666 GCA_031405715.1 Gammaproteobacteria bacterium
ATTGAACAATGAATATGTAAAAACCACAAAAAAGAAAATTCGCTCACAGGTTGAAACACATGATTATTTATATAAAAAAACACTAACCCAAATTGAGACTGGCAGCCATTGACATAGGAAGTACGCAGGCCCTGGCATCACGCGCCGCCTATCAACAGGCCTTAGGCGCGGCCGGGGTGGGTGAGATCACTACAGAGATTGTGGATGCGCCGGCGTTCTACTACGCCGAAGATTACCACCAGCAGTATCTGGCAAAGCATCCACGGGGATATTGTGGACTGGGTGGCACCGGTGTGAGCTGTCCCGCGGCGGAATGAATGTCCCGGCTGCATATATACCAGTTACCCCGTCACCTCAGAAGCGCCCCAGTGAGTCAACGAACAACCGGTCCTCAGGGAGATGGTGCTCCAGCAGCAGGGCGCGCGCACGGGTCATGGCATGCACAGGGCCGCTGACGTATACGTCGTGTCCGCTCAGATCCGGATAGTCACGCACTACTTCGCGCGCCGTGTGGATCAGATAATCCGGCGAAGCAGGAGCCATGCTGTCGTCGCCACCAAACCCGCTCCCCCTGGGCCGTTCGACGCACGCCACCGGGTCATTGGCGATCTCGGTGTAACGGAAATTGTCCAGGGCATCCTGCCAGGCGCGGCATTGGTTTTCCAGGTAGTGATCGCCGCGCTGACGTGCTGCCCAGTAAAGATGCATGGGTTGCAGCATTTCCAGGGAGATGGCGTGCTCTATTAGACTCTTAGTGGTGGCGAATCCGGTTTCGTAGGCAAGAAAAAGCGCGGGGCGTTGGGATTTGGCATCGAGGGTGAAATGCCCGTGCGGGCCGCTGATCAACACCCGTTGTTTCAGTTGTAATTCACTAAAGACGTATTCGGCGAATTCATCTCCCGCCACATGCCGGATGTGGAACTGGATGTTCATGCCGTTGCACGGACAGCTCGCAATGGACTTATTTCGCGGGGCCATGCCGTCGATGGCCAGTGTCATGTGCTGCCCGGCGAGGAATTGCAGTGTCTGGCTGCGAGGCGTTCGAAGATGCAGAACCAGCACGTCCTTGGCGGCATGCTGGAGTTTATCCACTGTGGTGACGATGGTCTGTGCGGGTATACACGCCGGGTTGGTGGTCTGTTGCGTCTCGATGACCAGGTCCGTGTCCGTGGTGGTACGACAGAGCAGCACCACGCCGCGTTGCCGATCCGCATCGCGGATGGAGAAATCATGGGGCAGTGGTTTGTTGGGCTGCCCGCGCAGGATGTGCGCGAGACAGTAGCCACAGGTGCCGCTGGCGCAGTGGTAGTTGAGGGGTAGACCGGCGCGTAACGCCGCCTCCAGCAGCGTCTCCCCGCTTTCGACCGGAAATTCCTGTTGCGTAGACTGGATGATTACCTTCGAGGTCATGGTCAGTGTGCACGGGAGGCCGCTGCCGGCCTGCTGGTGAACGCAGCGATTAGCGTGAATATAGCATGTCCTGCGGAGGCGGCGCGGCCGTGGGTCTTTACCGCAGGCAATGCGTGGGTTCGTCAGTGGTGTCGAGCTGGATATTCCGGCGTGCATCAGGGTTTTATCCGCAGTCACACGGAAAATTGACGCCCCGGAGCGGGGTAGCGGCCTGCCCGAACCTGACGCGCGCCCGCGTGGGTCCAGCCAAATTGACGAAAAGGCACGTATATCCAATAACTTGCAGATAGGGATTAAGCGCGTAGGCGTGTGTGTCTCGGGCGCCGACAGCCTGGTTCAAAACTTGCACTGACTGGGGTTGAGTTTCATTGAGAGGGCCGATCCTCGGAGATGCTATGACAGTGGTTGAGACGAATAAACGCCCGCTGAGTGACCTTACTCTGATGGGACGTATGTCGCTGGCGGCAAAATTCATCACGGTGCTGAGTACGGTGATGGGGATAGTCCTGGTGATGGCGCTGGTGCTGGTCAATATGCAGTCCAGCGCCATCACGCAGAAGCTGGATGCGCAGGTAAAAAGCGTCATCCAGTCAGCGCAGGGCGCGAGTGACGCTTCCGCACAGACGGCCAAGGTCATCGAGTCCATCGACGCGACCATGGATAGTCTGACGATCACGGTAAGCGTTATTATGCTGCTGTCGGCGATCGGAGTGGTGGGTCTGGTGTATGCGTTATTCGCCTTTATAGTCCGCAAGCGACTGTCGGATCTGGGCGAGCGATTTAAGGATATTGCCGAGGGCGAGGGTGATCTGCGTCAGCGGGTAGACGTCCGCGGTAACGATGGCATCGACCGCCTGGGCCGTCACTTCAATAAGTTCCTCGACAAGGTACATACCACGGTGCGGCTGGTGTCCGAAGACGCGGAGCGCCTGGCGCTTGCCTCGGCGCACGTGCTCGAGATCAGTCATCTCAGTACCGCCAATGTTACGCGCCAGCATTCGGAGACCGACCAGGTCGCCACCGCCATGAATGAAATGACCGCGACCGCGGCGGAGGTGGCGCGCAACGCCGCGTCCGCGGCGGACGCGGCGCAGCATGCCGAGGCCGAGGCTCAGCAGGGAACAAAAATTGTTCAGAAGACTATTGAAGCGATCAACTCACTTTCTGCCGAGGTAGGTAACGCCAATGAGGTGATCAAGAAGCTTAAGGCGGACAGCGAACAGATCGGAAAAGTACTGGACGTGATCCGCTCGATCGCGGAGCAGACCAACCTGCTTGCGCTGAATGCCGCTATTGAGGCGGCGCGTGCAGGCGAACAGGGTCGGGGTTTTGCCGTGGTGGCCGACGAGGTCAGAACCCTGGCCAGCCGTACCCAGCAGTCAACGGCCGAGATTCAGAAGATGATCGAGATCCTGCAGTCCGGTGCGATCGATTCCGTACGCGTCATGGAGGCCGGTAAGGTGCGCGCCGAGGAAGGTGCGGCGCAGGCCGCCCAGGCGGGAGAGGCGCTCGCGCGCATCACGCGCGCGGTGGCGACCATCAACCAGATGAACACCCAGATCGCCAGTGCAGCGCATGAACAGAGCGCGGTCTCGCATGAAATCGACAACAACGTCAATAACATCAGCCAGGCTGCGACAACCACAGCGGAGGGCGCGCAGAAGACCGTGGTCGAGAGCCAGGAGTTGGCGCGGCTGGCCAAACATCTGCAGGAACTGATCAAGCAGTACAAGGTTTAAATCGATTCCTCTATCGATGCGCCCGGGTTGCTGCATGCAGTGCCCGGGTATTTTTTTGTCCGCTGCCTCAGTCTTGATTTGGATTTTCCAACGCCGTCAGACTGTCGCGCGCGGTTTCTCTGACTTGTGCATCGGTATCATCGAGCAACGCCCGCACAGCAGGTAATGCGTCGGGGCTATGTGTCAACGAGAGATAGTGGCAGGCATCGCTGCGGATACGCGCATCCGGGTGGCGGGTGAGTGTTGCCAGGCTATCGACCCCGTGTTGCAGTGTGTCGCTACCCTGCAGGTCTTCCATAACGGCGCCGATGCCTAAACGTACATGCAGTTCGGTATCGGGCCGGGCCAGCAGATGCAGCAGGGCATCGAAACGTGTCTCGTCCGCGGCCAGCGTGGACAGGACTTTATGGCTGGCGCCGCTTTTCAGCAGCTCACCGAAGTAGTCCGCCATGCCTTCCACGGAGTCGCTGCGTTCCGCCCAGTGCTGCAGTTCGCCCTGTGTGCGCAGTCCCTCCAGCTCGAACGGTCCGATGCGCACCCACGGTACAGAGCGCGCACCGTAGGTTGCGGCAGCCTCGGGTCTGAGAGTGAGGTTAATGGCTTCCAGACGTGCGATTTTACCGGCCTTAAGTAGCATGGCTAAGGCCTGCAATACCGCCGGGCAATGGGGGCAGGAGGAGGTCATCAGCAGCAACGCGTCGGGAATGCTGGGGGGTGTGGTGGTCATCGTGCGAGGTGTCGTGAGGGAATATCAAATCAGTATATCATTATATAGTATGGCCGAACGTGTAGCCGTGTGCGTGGCTGCAGAAGCACCACCGGCGTATAATTGACGTGAATCAAAGAAGAGTAACTCCGTGTTGTACAAAATGCTGACAGTAATTATAAAAAAGTACTTATAGGGATATCACATTGATGTAGCGCTAAGGAGGTGGTTATGGCGGTAAAGAAAACCCGACCCACTGCAACAGCAAGAGACAAGACTCCGACGGAAAAGAAAGCAACAGCCTTGGATGTGCACGCCAGTAGCGGACAAATGCTGTCCATGCCCAGCCAGGATCGTCAACGATTGATCGAGGAGGCGGCCTACTACATCGCCGCGCGGCGCGGCTTCCATGGCGGTGATCCAGTTCAGGACTGGATCGAGGCCGAGCGGCAGATCAACCGTGTATTGCCGTCGCCGAAACAGCAGAAGGAAGAGCTCGCGGCTTACGAAAAATTCCGCTCCGAGTTGACAACGCTGTTGGCCAGTCTGCGCGAAGGCGTGAATGCCGAGAATATCCAGCACGCCTTCGACACGGCGTTGGAAAAGATCCACACGGCCGGCCTGTACGCGGCGGATACCATCAGTAAAATCTCCGACACCACCAAAAAGGACATGGCCAATTTGGTCGCCCACATGGAACCGGGGTGGGAGAAATATTCGGCAAAAACCACCGATCTGTTCGAGGCTTGGCGCGACCGGGGCAACAGTTATATCGCCAACGCCGCCGCCGCAGTCGGCGAGTGGTCGAAACAGGTCGGCACCAAAGCCGAGCGGCAGGTTTATCGCAGCGGTGAAGTCACCTATGGCGGTACCCTCGAATGCAACGCATGCAAAGAAAGGCTAACGCTGGAGACGGCGGCGCACATTCCACTCTGTCCGGCATGCCGCAACACGGAGTTCCACCGCATACACGCAACGGACTAGGCGGGCGGTGCCAGTTTGGTGAGGGGCGTCGAGGGTTGGCCGGTGCGGACACAGCATTGTATGCTTGTCCACCCGCGAGCCTAAATAAGTCCGTTTCTTTTCTTTAGATACTCCTCGAACGCCGCCGGCGGCAACGCCTCGCTGAACAGAAAGCCCTGTACTTCATCGCAGCCGCTGTCGCGCAAATACGTGAACTGTTCCTCGGTCTCCACGCCTTCCGCGATCACGCGCAGCTTCAGGCTGTGCCCGAGGGTGATGATGGCGTTGGTGATGGCGGTATCGTTCTCGTCGGATGACAAATGGCGGATGAACGACTGATCGATTTTGAGTTTGTCGATGGGGAAGCGTTTGAGATAACTGAGGGACGAAAACCCGGTTCCAAAATCGTCGATCGATACCTTGACTGACATCGCGCGCAGCCGGTGCAGCGTCGCTGTGGTGTGATCGACATCCTGCATGGCGTCACTCTCGGTGATTTCGAGCTCCAGGCAGCCCGGTGGCATGCCCGTTTCAGCCAGAATATCGGCCACCAACTGCGGCAGATCCTGTTGGTGAAACTGGCGCGCGGAAATGTTGACGGCTATGGTCATGCTGCCCAGGCCCTGATCCATCCATGCCTTGTTCTGACGACAGGCGGCGCGCAACGACCACTCGCCGATAGGCAAAATGATGCCGGCCTCCTCCGCGAGGGGGATGAAATCGCTCGGTGGTATGAGACCGCGATCCGGATGCCGCCAACGCAACAGGGCCTCCATGCCGATGACCCGGCCAGTGCGGGTGTCGATCTGCGGTTGGTAGTACAGATGCAACTCGTCGAGCTGGTTGGC
>JANNJF010000282.1:0-1604 GCA_031405715.1 Gammaproteobacteria bacterium
AGCGATCAACTCCGCCACCATGACGCCCTCTTCCGAGCCTTTGTGTGCCAGCATCGGACCACGCACGCTGTCGCCGATGGCGTACACGTCGGGCAGAGTGGTGTGACACTGTTCGTCCACATGGATATAACCCCATTCGTCCAGCAACAGCTCGCTCTCTTTGGAGAACAGACCCTCGGTGTTGGGGCGTCGGCCGACCGCGACGATGAGTTTATCCACGCTGGTCGACTGCGTGCCGTCTTTGCCCTGGTATTCGATCTCGACTTTGTTGTCCTTCACCTTGCAGGCCATGACGCGCGTGCCGAGACGGATCTCAAGACCCTGCTTGGTGTACTGGCGCAGTGCCTCCGCCGCCACCTGTTCGTCCGCAATGGATAAGAAGGTCTCTTGCGCCTCGAGCAGTAACACCTCCGCGCCGAGACGCCGCCAGACGCTGCCGAGTTCCAGACCGATGACACCGGCGCCGATAATACCGAGGCGCTGGGGCACGCTGGAAAATTCCAGCGCGCCGGTGGAGTCCACAATCACGTCGCCCTGCAGGGGGGCGGCGGAAATGTGCACCGGGGACGATCCGGCCGCGAGGATGACGTGTTGCGCCTGCAAGGTCGTGGCCGGCTCCTTGCCGCTGGGTTTGACTTCAACCTGTTTGTTCTTGAGCAGCTTGCCGCGCCCCGGCAGCCAGGTGATCTGGTGGGCCTTGAACAGGCCGGCGATGCCCTGGGTCAACTCGCCCACCACCTTGTCCTTGCGCGCCATCATAGCGGCCAGGTCCAGGGTGGCTGTCGCGATACCGATGCCGTGGGCGGAAAAACCGTGGCGCGCCTCGGCATAGAGCTCACTCGATTCGAGCAGCGCCTTGGAGGGAATGCAGCCGGTATTAAGGCAGGTGCCGCCGAGCACCGGTTTGTTGTTGCGATCCAGCCACTGGTCCACCACGGCGGTTTTTAGACCGAGCTGCGCGCAGCGGATGGCGGCCACATAACCGGCGGGGCCGGCACCGATAACGACTACGTCATAGTTGTCTGCCATGGGCTGTCCTTGATTTATAACGAACCTCCGAACAAGTCCCCTCTCCCCCGTGCATTTCGGGGGAGAGGGTTAGGGTGAGGGGGATGATCAGCGATTTTCCCCTCACCCTGTCCCTCTCCCTGAGCCCCCTTCGGGGAGGCACAAACCGCACGGAGAGGGGACCTAGTGTGATTGTTTCTGCCACGGATTCAGAGGTTCGCTTAGTTACGTCATTGCGAGGTTGTCGCGCAATGACGTTGTCTTCAAACCTCCAGCAACATACGCGCCGGGTCTTCCAGAAATTCCTTGATGGCCACCAGAAACTGCACCGCGTCCTTACCGTCCACCAGGCGGTGATCATAGGACAGGGCCACATACATCATGGGGCGCGCCACCACCACGCCCTCCTCCACCATGGCGCGCGGCTGTATCTTGTGCATGCCGAGGATGGCGCTCTGCGGCGGATTGAGGATGGGCGTGGACAGCAGCGAACCGAACACGCCGCCGTTGGTGATGCTGAAGGTGCCGCCGGTGATGCCAAATCGGGGGCTTTCCGGTAACCGCTCATTTGCAGTTTGACACTCCCCGAGGGGTTT
>JANNJF010000283.1:0-2510 GCA_031405715.1 Gammaproteobacteria bacterium
GTGGCGGTCACCTGTTCGCGCCAATACCAGGTGCGACCACTCGCCTCCGTTTCGCCACTGGTGGTATTCGGCTCCGGCCAGGCATGTCCCAGCTGAAGAAAGGTCAGACGATCCTGCGCCAGCCACATGGCCAGGGTACGATCCCGCAGGGCGATGGTGGTTTGTATGGATTGGGACGTCGCCCCCAACACCGCCGCCAGGGCGATGGCCAGGACCGCCAGGGCCACCAGCACCTCCGCCAGCGTAAAACCACCCTGGACCGGCCTAGGCATGGGGCGCTTCAGGTTCATCGGGTGAAACGGATTGGATGGTGCCATTCAGGGAGCCCCGCACCTGCCAGCGCGCCTCTCCCTGTCCCAGGGTGATGACAAACGCCTGGGGCAGTTCCCCCGTGGGATAGATAATAATGCGCGGTTCCTTTTCCGCCGGCACACCGTCGAGGGTGATGGAAAGAATCGACATGGCCGGGGGCAGTTCCCGCGGGCGCAGCGCCGGGTCATTGAGGGCCTTGAATTTGCGCTTGTCGTCCAAGTCCTGAAACGCATACCCATCGTCCCCCAAGGCCAGCGCCAGCACTCTACCCTGTAGGATGGCCTCCTGCTGGGCGGTCTGCAGCAGTATGCTCAGGCGATCCGCCTCCTGCCGCACCGCGCGGCCCTCGTCCCCGCCGACCTTGAGTCCGACCATGCCCACCACAATCACCAGCAACAACACCACTACCAGTATTTCGATCAGGGTGAAGCCGCGGCTGCCGCTGGCCATGGGCTGTTACTTGCCGGAATCCCAGGAGCCGATATCCGCATCGTAACCTTCGCCGCCCGGCTGACCATCGCGGCCATAGGTGAAGATATCGATATCGCCGTGAGTACCCGGGCTGATGTACTGGTAGTCGTGATCCCAGGGGTCTTTCTGCAGGTGATCGAGATAACCACCGACCTTCCAGTTGCGCGGAATCGTGCCGGTGTCGGGCTTCTGCACCAGCGCACCCAGACCCTGTTCGGTACTGGGATACGTGCCGTTGTCGAGGCGATAGAGATTGAGCGCGCTTTCGATGGCGCGGATGTCGTTCCTCGCCGCCACCACCCGCGCCTGGTCCGGCCGGTCCATGATTTTCGGCACAATCAGCGCACCGAGGATAGTAATAATGGTGATCACCACCAGCAGTTCGATCAGGGTAAAACCTTGTTGCTTGTTCAACGTCACACTCCTTACTTGATCAATTGGTTCATTTCGATAATCGGCATCATGATGGCCAGCACGATAAACAACACGATGCCACCCATCACCAGGATCAGCACCGGCTCGAGCAAGGCCGTCAGCGCCGCCACCCAGGTTTCCAGCTCGCGTGTCTGCGCCTCGGAGGCACGCATCAGCATCTGGTCCATACGTCCGCTGGATTCACCGCTGGAGATCAAGTGGATCACCATGGGCGGAAACAGCTTGGGTTTGGCCAGGGCACGGGACAGACTGCCGCCCTCGCGCACCTGTTTCAACGCGTCGTCCACCGCGGCGCGCATGGGCAGGTTGGTCACCACCTGCACCGCCGACTGCATGGCGTTGAGCAGCGGAATGCCGCTGGCGGTGAGGATGCCGAGGGTGCTGGTGAGGCGCGCGGCATTGACGCCACGCACCAGCCGGCCAAACAAGGGCAGGCGCAAAATAGCATGGTGCCAGCGCAGCCGCACATGCGGCTCCTTAAGGGCGATGCGGATCCCCACGACCAGGGCCACGATGCCCACCAGCCACCAGATGCCCACGGCGCGCACAAAATCACTGATGCCGATGAGGATCACCGTGGGTAGCGGCAGGCTCTGACCGCTGTTGACGAACACGCGCGTCACCTGCGGCACCACGAACACCAGCAGAAAACTCACCACCGTCACCGCCACCAGGGTCACCAACGCCGGATAGATGAAGGCCAGGGTCACTTTGTTCTGCAGGGCCTGACGGTTCTCGGTGTAGTCCGCCAGGCGTTCCAGCACTTCATCCAGACGGCCGGACTGCTCGCCCGCGTCCACCATGTTGCGGTAGATGTCGGGAAAGGCCTCGGGGAAATCATTCATGCTGCGGGCCATGGACTGACCCTCCAGCACACGTCCACGCACCGCCGCCAGCACGCTGCGGGTGCGCGCCGACTCGGTCTGCTCGATCAAGGCGTTGAGGCATTCCTCGATGGTGAGACCGGCGTGCACCAGGGTGGCGAACTGGCGCGTGATCAGGGCCAGTTCGCTGCCGGAAATCTTGCGCCGCCGGAACGCGGGCCTGCCGGTTTTCTTGCCCGCACCGGTCTTGTCGCTGCCCCCCTGGAGCGGCTCAACCTTCAGGGGGGTAAGGCCACGTTCGCGCAAGGCCGAGCGTACCTGACGCTCGGCATCACCCTCCAACACACCCTTGACCGATCGGCCCTGGGCATCCAGGGCGGAGTATTCAAAGGCCGCCATTAGCCGGTCTCACGCGATACGCGCAACACTTCTTCCAGACTGGTCTCACCTTCGCGCACCCAGCGCAGG
>JANNJF010000284.1:0-3086 GCA_031405715.1 Gammaproteobacteria bacterium
TGATCTTACCCCGTTTCTCCGGACACCCCATTAAGCCGTTTAGCATTAAGCCGCTCGACGTGCCTCGAACGTTTCGGGTGACAGATACCCCAGTCGCGAGTGCAGGCGACGCCGATTGTAATAGACTTCGATGTAATCGAACACCTGTGCCTTGGCCATATCGCGCGTGATGAAACGTTCACCGTGGATGGCTTCGACCTTGAGGCTGTGGTTCCAGGACTCCATGGCGGCGTTGTGCCCAAAGCACTTCGTGGGGCAGGCTCTCGTAGCAGTCGCCTTTTTTGCTCATGCTACATAGCAATCGGTGGTCCCGCAGCAGGCGCTGGTGGTCGGCGGAACAGTACTGACTGCCGCGGTCGGAATGGATAATGACGCCGATGGGCCACTTCCGTCGCCAGAGCGCCATGGTGAGCGCTTCACACACGAGACCCGCCGTCATGCGCTCAGCCATAGCCCAGCCCACCACGAGGCGGGAATAGAGGTCCAGCACAACAGCGAGATACAGCCAGCCTTCGTCGGTCCAGACATAGGTGATGTCGCTGACCCATTTCTGGTTCGGAACGTCGGCGGTGAAGTCCTGCTCCAGCAGGTTCGGCGCCACCGGCAGATTGTGGTTGGAGTTGGTCGTGGCTTTGTATTTGCGTGCGGCCTTGGCGCGCAGCTGCTCTGCCTGCATCACCCGGGCCACCCGGTTCTTGCCGACGGTCTGACCTTCGTCACGCAGGTGCTTCGTGATGCGCGGGGCGCCGGCACGCGCCTTGTGTTCCGCATAGACCCGGTGTATATCCGCCGCCAGATGGGCATTGGCCTGGGCACGCTTGGACGGCGGGCGACCGCGCCAGTCATAGTAGCCGCTGCGTGATAACGTCAGCACCCGGCACATCAACGCTACCGTATGCTGCCCTTCATGGCGGTGTATCAGGGCGTACTTCATTTCGGCTGCTTCGCGAAGGTCGCCGCCGCTTTTTTTAGGAAGGCGTTTTCCTCTTCCAGTCGGGCGAGATCGCGCTTGAGGCGGGCGAGTTCGGCGTGCTGGAGCTTTTGCTCTTCCGTGGTCAGGCCTTCCAATTTGCGCTTCTGCCGCCAGGTGTAGAGTTGGCTTTCCTGTAGGCCCAGGTCCCGGGCAACGGCAGCAATGCCGTCCTTTTCTGCCCGTTCCAGGGCTTGTTTGCGGAACTCGGGGGTGTAGTGGTTGCGGATCTTGGTGATGCTATTCTTTACGTCTTTCTTTGCTTTCATGGGTCACCTTGGGTTAAGAGTATATTCTCTTAACGGGGTGTCCGGGAATTCGGGGTAAGATCAATTAGCGAGAACTGTGCTCTGACCCTAACAAAGGCTAACAAATGCTGCAGCGGTAAGTATTAATACGGATAATGAAAAAAGACCGTGGTGGCAGCGCTTAATGAGAGGATGACCCTATTGGTCCGCACAGGATTTCGCGTTGAACCGATATATTAAATGCTATGTTGGTTATCGTACAGAACAGTCACCCAAATCAATTAGAATCTTCCCCTTACACATCCTGAATTTGTTCCTAGGGTTTTTGGTATTCCAGCGGTGGATATGCTGATTCGTCGCGCCTGTCGGTAGCTTGTTTGAGGCTTTTCCAGCGTGTCTCTGGCCAGGCCAAAGCTACTATGAAACTCTCCCTTGAGGTGCAGACCCCTTCTGCACCATTTTTTTTCTTTCAAACTTGCCTGCAGGCAACGCCAAACAAGCGGCGCAACTAATTTTAATCGCCATGGATTGGTTACTCGCGCTGCCCTAGCCACAAACCACTGTCCGCTCCAGGAATGCCATGAATGAACAAGTGCTGACAAACGCTGGTTGGTTCATTCTCATCGGTGGCCTGTTGCTCGCCATGGGACTCATTCCATCAACGCTCAAACGCCTGCCCATTACCTCCGCCATCATCTATCTTGCAGTGGGTATTGTGGTTGGGCCCATGGTTCTGGACCTCTTCCATTTCAACCCGCTCAAGCAATCGGCGCTGCTGGAGACGCTCACCGAAGCCGCGGTGTTGATTTCGCTGTTCTCCGCTGGCGTAAAGATGCCTGTGCCCGTCAACTTCACGCGCTGGCGCACGCCGATACGCTTGGCGGTGGTGTCGATGGCAGTGACCGTCGGGCTGGTTGCCGCCCTGGGATCTTTTGTACCGGGGTTGCCACTCGTGGCGGGGGTACTGCGGGGCGCAATGGGGGCGCCCACCGATCCGGTGCTGGCCACGGATGTCCAGATCCGTCACGCCGATGATCGTGACCGGCTGCGTTTTATATTGACCTGCGAAGCGGGCATCAACGATGGCAGCGCCTTCCCGTTTGTCATGCTGGGCTTGGGGCTGCTCGGTCTGCACGAGATCGGCGATCTCGGCCTGCGCTGGGTCATCGTCGATGTGCTCTGGGCGACGTTCGCCGGCATCGTTATTGGCGTGGCGCTGGGTCACGGACTGGGTCGCCTGGTATGGAAACTGCATCGCAACCGGAGAGAACACAAACTCCTGGATGACTTCCTGGGACTCGGCCTGATCGGACTGGTGTACGGGCTGAGTGTGTATGTCGAGGCTTGGGGTTTTCTGGCGGTGTTCTTCGCCGCGGTGGCGTTACGCCAGACTGAACTCAAACTCTCCGGCGACAACCCGGAACCCCCGCTACGCTTGCACGCCGGCAAAACCCAACCGAACAACGTGGCTGCATACCAGGCGACGCAGTCTGTACGCACCAGCGAGGGCTCGCTGATCTTCGGTGAGCATCTGGAGCGGCTCTCGGAAGTTCTCCTCATCCTGTTGCTGGGTGGCATGCTGTTTATCGACTCCTGGAGCTGGCAGGCAGTAGGCTTCGCACTGTTCCTGTTCATGCTGGCACGCCCGGTAAGCATCCTGGTCGGGCTACTCGGCAGCGGTACACCGTGGAGGATCCGCGGCCTGGTGGGCTGGTTCGGGGTGCGGGGTATCGGTTCGCTTTACTATATTATGTTTGCCATACAACACGGCCTGCCGGAAAATCTGGCGATGCCGCTGCTCCAGTTGACGCTTATCGTGGTAACACTGTCGATCGTCCTCCACGGAACCAGTGTCAAGCCGCTGATGG
>JANNJF010000285.1:0-7242 GCA_031405715.1 Gammaproteobacteria bacterium
GGTTCTGGGCCACACTCTCAATGCCGAGCGTATTGGCCCTGAAGTGTTGATGGGCGTAGTATTAATACTATCAGGTTTAATATTGCATCAGTGGCGGGACCTGATCAGACGCGGCCGCCGCGCTTAAGACGGCCCTGCGACCGCCATGCGAGTACCATGGATGGACCAGGTAGAGCGCTGTCGGGAACAGGCGCCGACGAGTCCATGGATGGACGAGGTAGAGCGCTGTCGGGAACAGGCGCCGAGAGGGCGGAAGTACTGCAAACGCAGGAGCAGTTGCTAGTGAGATGGCACGATCTGGGCGTCAGCGTGGCGCTGCTGTTGGTGCTGGAGGGGATATTTCCGTTTCTCAATCCCCCGGGCGTGCGGCGTGCACTGCTGGCACTGAGCGAACTGAACGATCAGCAAATGCGCTTTGCCGGACTGACCAGTATGCTGATCGGCCTTGTCCTACTCTATATTATCAATAGCTAAGCTTGCTCGAGTTGCACCACCATGTCGGAAAATAATCGCTGGCTACTACCTGAAGGCATAGAAGAAATCCTGCCACTCGAAGCGCAACGTCTCGAAATCATGCGCCGGCGTCTGTTGGACTTATTTGAATCCTGGGGTTACGAGCTGGTGATGCCGCCGTTGATCGAGTATATCGAGTCGCTCCTGACCGGCACCGGCAAAGAACTCGATCTACAGACATTCAAACTCACCGATCAATTAAGCGGTCGTCTCATGGGTGTGCGCGCCGATATGACGCCACAGGCAGCGCGCATCGACGCACACTATTTGAAGCGCAGCACGCCGGCGCGCCTGTGTTACGTGGGCAGCGTATTGCACACCCGGCCGGATGAATTTGCCGGATCGCGCGAACTCTTGCAGCTGGGTGCGGAATTGTTCGGTCATGCAGGCCCCGAGAGTGATATCGAGATCCTGCGCCTCATGCTGGACGCGCTACAAACCTTGGGTATCTCCGATCCGCATTTAGATCTCGGCCACGTGGGTGTATTCCGCGGCTTGGCCGCGGACGCCGGCATCGGCGCCCAACTAGAATCGGATTTGTTCGATGTACTACAGCGCAAGGCGCGCCCGGAAATCGAAACACTACTCGCCGCGTCTTCCATCCCAACGGATAAAAAACGCATGCTTGCCTGCCTCACCGATCTCAATGGCGGTCCGGAAGTCCTGGCCGAGGCGCGCGCGCGTCTCGCGGGCGCGGGCCCGGCGATACGCCTCGCTTTGGACAATCTTCAAACCTTGGCGGACGCCGTGCGCCGCAGTCATGCGGGCTTGCCGCTATATTTTGATCTAGCGGAGTTGCGCGGTTACCGTTACTACACCGGAGTGGTGTATTCCGTATTCGTGCCTAAACATGGACAGGCCGTGGCCCAAGGCGGACGCTATGACGGCATAGGCAAAGCGTTCGGCCGCGAGCGCGCCGCCTGCGGTTTCAGCGCTGACTTGCGGCGGCTGCTGAAGATACTGCCGGATGGCACGCCAGTCCACAGTGGCATACTGGCGCCGTGGAAAGAAGATGTCGCGTTGCGCATGGAAATCCATCGGCTACGCGCAGCCGGTGAGCGTGTTGTAGTAAATTTACCGAATTCATCCGCGCGCGCTGTGGATATGGGTTGTGACCGGGAGTTGGCGCTGGAGCAGGGCGCCTGGGTTGTTAAAAACATATAACGTTGCATAGTGCATGAAGGTTACCATGGGAAAAAATGTCGTAGTTATCGGTTCGCAATGGGGTGATGAGGGCAAGGGCAAGATCGTCGACCTGCTCACAGACAAGGCACACGCGGTCGTGCGCTTCCAGGGCGGCCACAATGCCGGTCATACCTTGGTGATCGCCGGCAAAAAAACTGTGCTGCATCTGATTCCCTCCGGCATCTTACGCCAGGGTGTGATGTGCTTCATCGGCAACGGCGTGGTGCTGTCACCCAAGGCACTGTTCGAAGAAATGGACCAGCTCGAACGCAGCGGTGTGCCGGTGCGCGAGCGCCTGCGCATCAGCGAATCCTGCCCGCTCATCCTCGGCTACCATATTGCCCTGGATGCGGCACGTGAACAGGCCCGCGGCAAGGCCGCCATAGGCACCACCGGCCGCGGCATCGGTCCGGCGTACGAAGACAAGGTATCGCGCCGTGGGCTGCGCCTGGCGGATCTGCTTGATGCGGAGCATTTCGCCAAGAAACTCGAAGTCGTCATGGAGTACCACAACTTCGCGCTCCAGCATTATTTCAAGTGCGCCACTGTGGACTATCAGCAGACTCTGGATGAGAACCTGGCTATGGTCGAGCGCCTGCGGCCGTTGATTGCCGATATTCCAGATACCCTGGATCGCTACCACACTGAAGGTAAGTCGGTGTTGTTCGAGGGTGCTCAGGGCACGTTGCTGGACATCGACCACGGGACCTATCCGTTCGTTACCTCGTCCAATACCAGCGCCGGCGCCGCCAGTTCCGGTGCCGGTATCGGCCCCCTGCGCCTTAACTATGTCCTTGGTATTACCAAGGCCTATACCACCCGCGTGGGCGCCGGCCCGTTCCCCACTGAATTATTCGACAAAGTCGGCGATCATCTGGGCACCAAGGGTAACGAATTCGGCGCCACCACCGGACGCAAGCGCCGTTGCGGCTGGTTCGATGCGGTGGCCATGCGCCGGGCGCACCAGATCAATGGATTCAGCGGGTTGTGCATCACCAAGCTGGATGTGCTCGACGGCTTGGAAACCATCCGCCTGTGCACGAGCTATGAGTATAAAGGCAAAATGCTGCGCACCGCGCCAAGTGGTGCGGATGCGTTGGAGCAATGCAAACCAGTGTACGAAGACATGCCCGGCTGGAAGGAATCGACCCTGGGCGTGAAAAGTCTGGAAAAACTTCCAACCGCGGCCCGCGCCTATCTCAAGCGTATCGAGGAGGTGACGGGAACCCGTGTGGATATCATCTCGACCGGCGCGGATCGCGACGAGACCATAGTGCTGCGTCACCCGTTTGCATGAGGGTGGACACTATCCGAGCAGCACGCCCTGGAAGTATGCAGAAGCGGAAGTTGAAGAAGGCCGATGACAGACAGTGTCTGTCATCGGTTGCTGGAAAAATTGGTACCGAGGAGAGGACATGAACCTCCACGGGGTTACCCCCACTAACACCTGAAGCTAGCGCGTCTACCAGTTCCGCCACCCCGGCACATCCCGACCCTATAAATACCAACAAGGTCAGGCGGCGCACTCTACCGAGAGAAGAAATTGATGTCAACGCAAAAACCCGATAACACCACCGATCCCCGTCCGGACACCGACGGCAATACCTCCCCCAATACCTCCCCAGATCCGCAGCTCGAGCTCGAGGAGCGGAAATACGAATTCCCGGTCCCCGGCCGCGATGTCATCCTGGCGCACCTGACCACTGTGGGCGAGCCGTTGTCGTTCAAACAGCTGGCGTCCGCGCTGGGGGTGGAGGGTGAACGGGACGAAGAGTCCTTTTCGCGCCGCCTGCGCGCCATGGAACGCGACGGCCAGCTGCTGAAGAACCGGCGCGGCCAGTATGGCCTGCTGCAAAAAATGGACATGATCCGCGGCCGCGTGCTGGGGCATGCGGACGGCTTCGGCTTTTTGGTGCCGGAAGAGGGTGGTGAGGATCTGTTCCTGTCACCCCGGGAAATGCGCCAGGTGTTGCACGGTGATCGGGTGGTGGCGCGAGTCTCCGGCGTGGACCAGCGGGGTCGATTGGAAGGCACCATTATCGAGGTCCTGGAGCGCGCACATAAAACCCTGGTGGGGCGTTTCATGGGGGAAAACCGCAGTCATTACCTGATCCCGTCGGACAAGCGCATCAACCAGGAAATCTCCATTCCAGAGGGCGACGAAGGCGGTGCGCAGCACGGCCAGATCGTGGTGGCCGAACTGGTCGAGCACCCGTCGCGGCGCCAACAGCCCGTGGGCCGGATTGTTGAAGTGCTGGGCGACCACATGGCGCCGGGCATGGAGATCGAGGTCGCCATGCGCATGTACGAACTGCCGCATGCCTGGCAGGATGCGGTATTGAACGAGGTCGGCGACCTCGCCCCCCAGGTGCCGGATGACGCCCTGGCGAATCGGGAGGATCTGCGCGCCACCCCCCTGGTCACCATCGACGGCGAGGACGCGCGGGATTTCGATGACGCGGTGTTCTGCGAACGGGTCGGCGACGGCTATCGCCTGATCGTCGCCATCGCCGATGTCTCCAGCTATGTCAAGGAAGGCACGGCCCTGGATACCGAGGCAGTGGCCCGGGGCAATTCGGTCTACTTCCCGAATTATGTCATTCCCATGCTGCCGGAGATCCTCTCCAACGGCCTGTGCTCCTTGAACCCGGAGGTGAATCGTCTGTGCATGGTGTGCGAAATGCATATCAGTCACGACGGCAAGATCGAACGCCACCGGTTCTTCGAAGGCTTTATGCGCTCGCATGCGCGCCTCACCTACAACAAGGTCGCGGCCATGCTGGTGGACGGGGACGCGGCACTGCGTGCCGAATACGCCGCGGTCGTGCCGCATCTCGAATCACTGTACCAACTGTACAAAGTGCTGCACAGCGCGCGTCTCGCACGCGGAGCGGTGGACTTCGAGCTGCCGGAAACGCGCATCATCTATGACGCGCAGCGCAAGATCGAGAATATCGTGCCGGTGCAGCGCAACGATGCGCACCGTCTGATCGAGGAGTGCATGCTGGCGGCCAACGTCTCGGCGGCGGAGTACCTCACGGCGCATGCAGTCCCGGTGCCGTTCCGCATTCATGCGGGACCCACCGAGCCCAAGCTTGCGGTGTTGCGTGAGTTTCTTTCTGAAATCGGCCTGGACCTGGGTGGCGGCGCGGAGCCTAAGGCGCAGGACTACGCCAAACTGCTGGCGGCCGTGGCCGACCGCCCGGATACGCGCCTGATTCACACCGTCATGCTGCGGTCGTTGAGCCAGGCGATCTACAGTCCGGACAACATCGGTCACTTCGCCCTGGGCTTCCCCAATTACGCGCACTTTACTTCACCCATCCGGCGCTATCCGGACCTGCTGGTGCATCGCGCCCTCAAGGACGTGTTACGCCAGCGCCCGGCGGCCCACAGCCTCGCGGCCATGAAGTCCCTGGGTGAACACTTCTCCATGACCGAGCGGCGCGCCGACGACGCCACGCGCGACGTACTGCGTTGGCTCAAGACCGAGTACATGCTGGATAAGGTGGGCGAGGAATTCGACGGCATCATCAGCGGTGTCACCAACTTCGGCATCTTCGTCGAGCTCACGGATATCTTCGTGGACGGCCTGGTGCACATCACCTCCCTCGGCAACGATTATTATCACTTCGACGCGGGCAAACACCGCCTGATCGGAGAACGCACGCGCACCGTGTTCCGTCTCGGCGATCATGTGCGGATACGTGTGATGAAGGTGGATCTGGACGAGGCCAAGCTCGACTTCGAGCTGGTGAAGTTGATGCAGCCACAGTCCGAGGACGCGGGCGAGGGTAAGCCCGAAAGACGTCCCGAAAGACGGCCTGAGAGACGGCCGGAAAGAAGCGCCGAGAAAAGGCCTGAGCACAGGGCAGATAAAAGCGCCGAAGGCCGACCCGAGAGAAGGCCCGAGCGAAAACCCGCACGCGGCGCCGAAAGCCGGCCGGAGAAACCGGCGGGCAAACGGGCCGAGCGGCCAGCGTCCCGCAGCGAGGCGCGCGGCGACAAATCACCGGAGAAATATCCGCGCCACGAGATCGAGCGTGAGGACACGCCGGTGAAGCGCGTGAAAAAGCGCGTCAAGAAAACCAAGTCCGGTGGCACCACCCGTTCACGTTCACGTTCCAAGTTGCGCACCAAGGGTTCGTTCTAGCTTGGGGTCATTCTGAGTGCATGAGGAACTGATCTACGGCTGGCATGCAGTGCTGGCGGTGCTGGAACGGGCACCGGAACGGGTGCTGCAGGTGTGGTTGGACGAAAAACGCAGCGGCCCAAAACCCGATGCCGTCCTACAGGCGGCGCGCGCTGGGCAGGTGAAGCTGCAACGGGCCGGGCGCGCGCTGCTGGAGGAGTTGGTCGGCGAGGCCAATCATCAGGGGGTCGTGGCGCGTTGCCGTGCCGCCACGCCCACCCACGGTGCTGACCTCGGCGGTTTTCTGTCGGGCTTGACCCAACCGGCCTTCCTGCTGGTCCTGGACGGCGTGCAGGACCCCCATAATCTGGGCGCCTGCCTGCGCACCGCCGACGCCGCCGGCGTCCACGCCCTGATACTGCCCCGGGACAACGCCGTGTCCGTGACCCCCACCGTACGCAAAGTGGCCAGTGGCGCTGCGGAAACGGTGCCGGTGTTTCAGGTCACCAATCTCGCCCGCACCCTGGACCAGCTGAAAGCAGACGGTATCTGGCTGGTGGGGGCCTCGGGGGACGCCCAAGGCAGCCTGTATGACCAGGACCTATGTGGCCCCCTGGCCCTGGTGCTGGGTGCCGAGGGCAAGGGATTGCGACGCCTGACCCAGGAGCGCTGCGACTTTCTGGTCCAGATCCCCATGGCGGGCTCGGTGTCCAGCTTGAACGTGTCGGTGGCGGCAGGCATCTGTCTGTTTGAGGCGGTACGCCAGCGTTCGGTGCCACCGCCCGGTAAACGCTGAACCTGCACCCATCATGCGGCTTGCTCCAAGACCGACTCTGCTTTAGAATCCCGCGGCTTACCGCCGTGACTCTTACAAAGAAGAAGTTGCGGTTCTCCTTGCCTCACCGCCATCCCGCGGGAGGCTTACTTAGCCATAAAGGAGCTAAAATGCGTCATTATGAAGTGGTTTTCATGGTCCATCCGGATCAAAGCGAACAGGTTGCGGCCATGATCGAACGTTACCGTTCCATGATTGAGGCCGGTGGCGGCCATATCCACCGCCTGGAAGACTGGGGCCGTCGTCAGCTGGCCTACCCCATCAACAAGATCCACAAGGCGCATTACGTGCTCATGAACATTGAGTGCTCCGCCGAGATACTGGCGGAACTGGAAACCGCGTTCCGTTTCAACGACGCCGTGATCCGCTCCCTGACCTTGGCGCGTAAAACTGCGGTGACCGTGCCGTCCCCGTTGATCAAGGAAAACCAGGATGAAGCCCGCCCGGTTGTGCTGGGCAAGCCGGACGACGATGCCGAGTCGGACGATGTCGCCGCCATCAACGAAGCTGTCGACTGATCCTACAGCGCCTGCCTACGCCACCGAACTGAATACCCCCGGAGCACACCATGTCACGC
>JANNJF010000286.1:0-3469 GCA_031405715.1 Gammaproteobacteria bacterium
TCGGCGCTTGCCGGCGACGCGGCGCGTCGTACGCAGTTCATAAGACTGTTGCAGGTTCATCCAGAACTCCGGGGTCGTACCGAAATAGCGCGAAAACCTCAGCGCCGTGTCAGCCGTAATAGCGCGCGTGCCCTTCAGAATCTGTGTGATGCGATTCGGGGGCACGCCCAAGGCATTCGCCAGGGCGCTGGCGGTCAAGCCGAGCACCTGCATTTCCTCCTGCAGGTGCTCGCCGGGGTGGATGGGGCGCATGTTGTTCATGGGCAATCTCCTCTAGTGATAATCGACGATTTCAACATGGTGCGGACCATCGTCCCGCCACTCGAAGCAAATCCGCCACTGTTTATTGATGCGGACACTGTGCTGACCTTTGCGATCGCCTTTAGCGAAACGACCGTATCATGTGTTACGGGGCTAGCCGTATTTACGCGTTACGTCAAGAGTAAATATGGAGCTTGCCGTCGCTTTACAAAGCGGGAGCGAGCTCCCGCACTCCAAAAACGGCGGCGGATCGCGATCGATGCGCTCACGCCACCACCGACCGCCCCCCATCCACCGCGATCACCTGCCCGGAGATGTAATGCGCATCACGTATCAGAAACAAAACCGTGCGCGCGATATCCAGGGGTTCACCGGAACGCTTCTGCGGCACGCGTTCGAGTATCTGTTCCTTGAGGGCATCGTCCAGTTCGTGCTCCGGCCAGAGGATGGTGCCGGGGGCGATGGCGTTGACCCGCACCTCCGGACCGAGCTCGCGCGCCAGGGATTGGGTGAGCATGATGAGACCGGCCTTGGCGGCGCTGTAGATGGGATAATTTTTCAGCGGCCGCTGCGCATGCACGTCGGCGATGTTGACGATGCAACCGCCGCTGCGCTTGAGGTACGGCGCCGCCGCCTGGGACAGAAAGAACGGCGCCTTCAGATTGGAGCCCAGCAGCTCGTCCCACTGCTGCTCCGTCGCTTGACCGACGGGGGTGGGATAAAAACTCGAAGCATTATTGAGCAGCACATCCAGACGGCCGAAGGCCTGGGCGGCGTCCCGTACCAGACCTTCGAGGTGCGCCGTGTCGAGCAGATCACCCTGCAACAGCGCCACCGAATCCGGGCGCTCACGCTGCAACTCCGCCTGCAGCGTATGCGCGTCGTCCTTGGACGAGCGATAGTGGATTACCAGATTCATGCCGTTGGCGTGCAGGTGGCGGCAGACCACGGCGCCGACGCGGCGCGATCCGCCGGTAATAAAGATGACCTTGCCGTTTAAAGAATCTGGCTGCATAGTTTTCCCCATAGGTCCTGCCATTACATAGCGCGTGCGGTTACGTACCACCTAGTGTAGTGCGCCATTCTGTTCGGAACTTATGTTTACCATCAGCGCTTTCCGCCGCCCAAACCCAGGGTCCCTTCTCCCCTCGGGGAGAAGGACAGGATGAGGGCGATTTTAACCCTGCCGCCCCTCACCCCGGCCCTCTCCCAAAGGGAGAGGGGAGAAAAGTAGTAAACTATCAAACGCACTACTACTGTGTGTCACAATACCGTTTTATAGCCATCGGGCCAACCCTCCCCACCACCATGACCGCCGACCCACACCAACCGTTTCGCTCCGCGCTCACCCACGCCGTGAGCGCGGCCCAAACCCTGCCCGCGCCGGACGCGGAGGCGCGCGCCCACAGCGAGACGTTGCGCCAGCTGATCCGACGGGAAATCACGGCGGCCGGCGGCCACATCAGCTTCGCGCGCTTTATGCAGCTCGCCCTGTACGCGCCGGGACTCGGCTACTACAGCGCCGGGCTGCACAAATTCGGCGCCGCCGGGGATTTTGTCACCGCCCCGGAGCTCGGTACCCTGTTCGCCCGCTGTCTCGCGCAGCAGTGTCTGCCGCTGCTGCAGGAACTGGGCGAGGCGGACCTGCTTGAGGTGGGTGCCGGCAGCGGCGCCCTGGCCACGGACCTGCTGCTGGCACTGGAGTCCCACGGACACCTGCCGCGCCACTATTACATCCTCGAACTCAGCGCCGACCTGCGTGCACGGCAGGCGCGCCAACTGCAGGAGCGCGCGCCCCATCTGGCGGCACGCGTACACTGGCTGGATAGCCTGCCGCAACAACCACTGCGCGGCATCATCCTCGCCAATGAGCTGCTCGACGCCATGCCCGTGGAGCGCTTTCGCATCGGTGCCGATGGCCTGCAGCAGCTGTGTGTCGCATGGCAGGGTGATGAATTTGTCTGGCACAGCGCGCCGGCAGATGCAGTCCTCGCTGGCGTCGTCCAGTCCCGCCTCGATACGGCGTCCCTGCCGCCAGGTTATACCTCGGAAATCAACCTGCAGGCCGAGGCCTGGCTGCGCAGCATGGCCGGTCTGCTCGCGGCCGGCGTCATCCTGCTCGTCGACTACGGCTATCCGCGCGCGGAGTTTTATCACGCGCAGCGCACGGACGGCACACTCCTGTGCCACTACCGCCATCGCGCGCACGCCAACCCGCTGACCCTGGTGGGGCTGCAGGACATCACCAGCCACGTGGAATTCACCGCCCTGGCCGAGGCCGGCACCGAGGCCGGGTTGACGCTGCTCGGCTATACCTCACAGGCGGCGTTTCTGCTGGCCAATGGCATTACCCAACTGGCCGAGCACAGTGCCGGCAGCGACGCGCGTGCGCAGATCACCTTGGCCCAGGAAATAAAGAAACTGACGCTGCCGCAGGAGATGGGCGAGTTGTTCAAGGTGATGGCCTTCGGGCGCGGCCTTGATACACCCATGGCGGGCTTCGCCCTGCAGGACCGGCGCGGGCGTTTGTAGTAATAATTATGTTCATTGCGAGCGCAGAAATGTAGGTTGGGTTAGCCCGAAGGGCGTAACCCAACAAAACCCAGCCTACGCGGCGGAAGCGCCTTTGCTGCTCCACCCTGTCCGCGAAGAAATGTCTGCTCCACCCTGTCTGCGAAAAAATGTCGGGTTACGCTGCGCTAACCCGACCTACGAGACTACGAGACTGCAATAACGAACCGTCAATCTTCCAGCAAGGCACGCACCTGCTTTTCCGACTTGGCGCCCATCAGCATGCGGTCGACCTTACCGGCGCGCACCAGCACCAGTGTCGGCACGCCCATGACGCCGAACTTGTTGGCCAGCTCGAGCGTCTCCGATACGTCCACTTTAACGATGTTGTCATGCTGCGCCGCCAGACGCTCGATGATCGGGGTCATGGACCGGCACATGATGCAACGCGGACTGGAGAAATAAAACAGCAGACGTTCTTCGCCCAGCAACCTGGGGTCGATCAGTCCGGCGAGATCCGGCACCGGCTTGCCGCGCATCAGGCGTGCGCGCAACAAGGGCAGCATCTGGAACAACACAAACACCAGCATGAACCCGATCAATATGTGTGGCAGATAGTTCATAGGACCTCATCGTTGAAAAAACGCCCGACCCAGGGGACGGCAGCGTCAAAACCGCCCTCATCCTGTCCTTCTCC
>JANNJF010000287.1:0-3193 GCA_031405715.1 Gammaproteobacteria bacterium
TGGCCGACATGCCTAGGCCGCCACGTGCATAAACACACTACTCTCCGCCAAGGAGTGCATGTCGAACACACCCCACAAAACATCATCGCTCAAAAAAGCGCCCCGGGCATGCACCATCGCCGGATCATCCATCTTGGCAACATTATGCCTTTCCATCTCTTCATCGAAGTGGCGCAGACCCAGCACCTCGTTCACCATCAGCGCCGCGTTCAGTCCGGCGATATTCATGATCAACAGCCTGGCTTTCTCGTCCGGCACCACCGACTCCTTGCCGAAATACTCGGCAAGATCGATGATGGTGTAGAGCGTGCCACGCACGTTGGCGATGCCCTTGAGCCAGGATTTAGTACCTGGCACCGGCGTCATGCTTGGGCAATGCAACACCTCGGAGATCTGGTCAAGGGGTGTGACAAACTGTATATCCGCCAAGCGGAATCCAAGACCTGACCACAAGGTCGCCAGCTGCACCTGCTCGGGCAGGCCGGGCGAGTTGCTACGGCTCTGCTGCTGCATTTGGTGCAGCAGGCTTAAGGGGTCGAGTCTGGATTTCGCCATGCTTTGATTATGCTTTAATGGTTAAAGGGCCTGAATCTTGGCCATCAGCACTTTTTCCGTCACCGGCTTGACGATGTAGTCCTTCGCGCCCTGACGCAGGCCCCAGGCCTTGTCTGTTTCCTGGCCCTTGGTGGTGCAGATAATGACCGGGATGTTCGCCGTCTCCGGATTCTTGGTGATGGCGCGTGTCGTCTCAAACCCGCTCATGCCGGGCATTACCACATCCATCAGAATAAGATCGGGCTTACCCGACTTCGACTTGGCAATCGCTTCTTCGCCGTTGGAGGCGGTCGTGACGCTGAACCCGTTTTTCTTCAGCATCTCGCTCAAAATGTGTATCTCCGTCGGGGAGTCGTCAACCACCAGTACATTTTTAATCGCCATTTCCGTGTTCCCTCTTCTCTAAAAACGTTACTGCTGTTTGAATTAATTAACCGGTTCGTATCCGCGTAACGTCAGTGCACGTACTTGTTGATCACTTCGATCAACTCTTCCTGAGTGAAAGGCTTATTGATGTGTTCCTGGGATCCGGCGATCCGGCCACGGGCCCGATCGAACAAACCGTCCTTGCTCGATAACATAATCACCGGCGTATCCCTGAATGTCTTGTTGTTCTTGATGAGCTGACAGGTCTGATACCCGTCCAGTCGCGGCATCATGATGTCGACAAAAATAATGTCCGGTCGTTGATCGGTGATGACCGACATCGCCTCGAAGCCATCTGAGGCGGTGAATACGTCATACCCAGCCTTTTTCAATAACGCCTCGGCGGTACGACGTATCGTGTTGCTGTCGTCGATGATCATTACCTTGATACTCAAAACTTCCACCCCAGTCGGTTAGTGCACCCATGTAATTCTAGTTGCTTATTCCGGCGCGCGCCCACCAGTAAATGTATTTTCTCCACTTATTTTCCTAGGATAATGATTTATTAGCACAAAATATCACTAAATTCTATGTTTTGCAGCCAGTTTTAACAGTTGACCCGCGCACGCCATCGAAATTGTCTTAATTATGGACGACACACTACGCACTAAAAGCTAGTCTCACGGGCGGCACGATTCAACATCCGGCCCTGTCATGATCCGGACCCGCACGGGGTCCGGCGCTCAGCGGAGGAGGTCCAGCGTAAAGATTGCTAGCATGAAATGTGCCAGAAACCCCGAGCTCGGGAAAGAGACATTCTATAGCCGCCCTGGATGAGTTACCATCCAGCCTCGCTTAAGGGAACGAAGCCACCATGTCCATCGAGCACCTGCATGCCGTACCCCACCTGACCACGGCCCTGACGGGTCCTTTGCAGCAGATCGAGGAGCACTTGCTTCAGCGTCAACCGGAAATCGAGCACTGGTTCCGGGGTCAATGGCTGGAAACACCGCCGCCGTTCTATGCCTCCGTCGACCTGCGCAATGCCGGCTTCAAGCTGGCACCGGTGGATACCAATCTCTTCCCCGGCGGATTCAACAACCTCAATCCGGCCTTCCTGCCCTTGAGCGTCCAGGCGGTGCAGGCGGCCGCGGACCGGCTCTGCCCCAAGGCCTGCCGTGTCCTGGTCATCGCCGAAAGCCATACGCGCAATCTGTTTTATCTGGAAAATCTCAATGCCCTGACCAACATCCTGGAAAAGGCCGGCTACCATGTGCGCGTGGGCTCGCTGCTGCCGGAAATTGTCGAACCGACGACCATCGACCTACCCTCGGGGCGCAAGCTGGTGCTGGAACCGCTGGTGCGGGAGGGCGACAAACTGACCTTGCGGGGCTATGTGCCGTGCATGATCCTGCTGAACAACGACCTCTCGGCCGGTTGCCCGCCGCTGCTGATGAACCTGCAACAGCCGGTAATACCGCCCCTGGCCATGGGCTGGTTCAACCGGCTGAAAACCACCCACTTCGGTCACTACCACGAGGTCGCGCAGGACTTTGCGAAACTCATCGAAATCGACCCGTGGCTGATCGATCCGGTGTTCCGCAAATGCGGCGAAGTCGATTTCCAGAAGCGCGCCGGCGAAGACTGTCTGGTGACCAACGTCAGCGCGGTGCTGGATGAAGTCACGGCCAAGTACCGGGCTTACGGGATCACCAGCGACCCGTTTGTCATCGTCAAGGCGGATTCCGGCACCTATGGCATGAACATCATGACGGTGCGCCACCCGGACGAGGTGCGTGACCTGAATCGCAAACAACGGACCAAAATGGCGCGCGGCAAAGAGGGCCTGATGGTGGCGGACGTCATGGTACAGGAAGGTGTTTATACCTTCGAAACCTGGGGCGAGGCCCAGGCCGTGGCGGAGCCGGTGGTCTATATGATCGACCGCTATGTGGTCGGCGGCTTTTACCGGGTGCACGGCAACCGCGGCAAAGATGAAAACCTGAATGCCCCGGGCATGCGCTTCGAGGCCCTGGCCTTCGAGGAATCCTGCACCGCGCCGGATCAGGCCAAGGCGCCGGACGCGCGCCCCAACCGCTTCTACGCCTACGGGGTCATCGCACGCCTGGCCCTGGTGGCGGCGGCCCGTGAGTCACCGGCGTGTACGCGCCTGACTCCGGCAGCATCGAACTACTTGGAAAGCCGGTCGTCCCTGAATCGCCGATCCACGCGCAGGAACTGGGCTTGAGCGCCGTACACCAGGAAAGTCACC
>JANNJF010000288.1:0-6080 GCA_031405715.1 Gammaproteobacteria bacterium
CCTTAGGGAACCCTGAACAAGTTCCCTCTCCCCCGTGTCTTTCGGGGGAGAGGGTTAGGGTGAGGGGGATAGTCATCGTTTTTCCCTCACCCTGCCCCTCTCCCTGAGGGAAAGGGGACGTAGCCTGATCATTTTTGCCACTTGTTCAGAGGTTCCTTGGTATGTATTTTCCGGTTGTTGTTATTTCTTCGGCGGCGTTTCGTTCAGCACCAGCCAGTAGAGACCGAGCTGCCGCACCGCCTCCATGAACTGGTTGAAGTCCACCGGTTTACGGATATAACTGTTGGCACCCAGGCGGTAGCCGTTGACAACGTCCTGCTCCTCCTTCGACGAGGTGAGGATCACCACCGGCTGCAGTTGGGTGCGCGCGTCGGCGCGCAGACGCTGCAATACCTCCAGGCCGTCGATCTTGGGCAGCTTCAGGTCGAGTAGCGCCACGGCCGGCGCATCGTCCAGCGGGCGTGCCACGTACGCGCCTTCGCGGAAGAGATAGTCGAGTGCCTCCTGTCCGTCGTGCGTCACCACCACTTCGTTGAGGATGTTGTTCTTCCTGAGCGCGCGCAGCGTCAGTGCCTCGTCGTCGGGATTGTCTTCGATGAGCAGGATGGTCTTGTTCTTCATGCATGGCCTCCGTCTCCGCCTCAGGCGGGTAGTGTGAAATAGAATGTGGCACCCTGGCCGGGTACGCCTTCGCCCCGCACCTGCCCGCCGTGGCGGTGGATAATGCGCTGTACGGTGGCCAGCCCGACCCCGGTGCCGGGAAACTCGCCCTGCAGATGCAGGCGCTGAAACGCACCGAACAACTTGTCGGCGTAGGCCATGTCGAAGCCGGCGCCGTTGTCGCGTACGAAGAAGTCGGTAGCGCCCTGGGCATTGTGCAGCGCGCCGAACTCGATGCGCGGCTGTGGCTGGCAACCAGTGTATTTCCAGGCGTTGCCGAGCAGGTTGACCAGCGCCAGGCGCAGCAGCCGGGCATCGCCCGAAGCGACCAGGCCGGGTTCGATGCGGCAATCCACTTGTCGCGCCGGCTCGCCTTTCTGCAGTTCCGCCAACACCTCGGCGGCGAGCGCGCTGAGGTCAACGGACTCGCGATGCATCTCCGCGCGCGCCACGCGCGCCAACTTGATCAGGTCGTCGATGAGGTGCCCCATGCGCTGGGTGGCGGCGCGCACACGGTTGAGATAATCCCGGCCCTGGTCATCCAACTTATCCGCGTAGTCCTCGAGCACTGCCTGGCTGAACCCATCGATGGAGCGCAGCGGCGCGCGCAGGTCATGCGACACCGAGTAGCTGAAGGCCTCAAGCTCCTGGTTGGCGGCCGCAAGATCGGCAGTGCGCTCGAGCACGCGCCGCTCGAGATTAACGTTGAACTGGCGGATCTCCTCCTCGGCCTGCTTGCGCGCGATGCTGAACCGAAAGAGCGCATCCAGCATTGTTCGCAGGCTGCGTTGCATGGCGGTCAATTCATCCCGCCCCTTTGTCTCAGGCACGTTCACACTCAGATCGCCCTGTGCGATGCTTTCCAGTGCTTCGGCTACACTCCGTACCTGAATCAAAATGCCTCGCACCATGAGCGTCGCAACGGCCACACATAGGGCGAACAGCAACACCACTATAATCAGTATGGTGTACTTCTTCGTTGCCAGCCGGTTTGCCTGCGCATTGAGTGATATTTGTAGCTGTTCGTCCACAACGCAGATGAAAGCAAACTGTGCGTCGATGGCACTGGTTATGGTGGCTACATATTGCTGGCTCGGATAGTCGAATTTTTTGCTATTGACGATCTGCTCGTTGACCAGCTTTAGCGCCTCCTTGACCTTGCTTTCCATCTCTTGGCGGCTCGCCTTAAAAACGGATTTCAATTCCGGATTCACAGCATAAATCTTGTCCAGGGTCAGGTTCAATTTCTCGAACTCCTGTTGCGCCAGCCCGGCGTAGATGTCCATGCGGGCGCGCTCATCTCCGCTGGCCTTTTTCTGGCCGAGGAGTACCGCGCCCCAGGCGCGCATGCGCCCCAGGAACTCGGTACTCATCGGCATATTCACCAATGCAATCTGGCCAATCTCGTAGCCTTCCACGGTAGGGTCGTAGGTTATGTTGGAATTGTCGGCGATCAAGCTGACGAAACGCGTTATCGATTCAGCTAGCGCGGTGTGGCGATGAAAGCTCTCCTGCGGACTCAACTCCGCTACATCGGTCTTTAGCTTCTGCCATTGCCCTTTGACTGTGTACCAATTATTGGATAGATTGAGTTCCGGAAATCGCTTATTTACCGCATCGATAGATTCCACCGCCTGATCTATCTCTTTGCGCTTAGCGTCCCATGATGGAATTACTTCATTCTCGCCACTCAGCACCAAGCTCGACATGCCACGGTGCTGTTGTACGGTTTGCAGCAGGCTCATCACAGGCACAATGGATTCGCTGCCCTTGATCTCCTGGCGGACAAAGTCGATGCCTTCATCTGCGGACGACACCAAAAGATAGGTTAGTGCGCTGACCAGAACAAAAGCAATCAACCCCAGTATCATGAATTTTTGTGTAAGCGAAAAATGGTTCAAGAGTTTGTTCATGAAATATCCGGACGCCGGTTTATGAGCCTGGGCAGCTTGCGGTTCCGTGGCGAACTGGTGAAGATACTTGCGATGGGCCTCGGCGAAGCGCTCCGGCAACGGCCTGTCCAGCGGCTGGTCAAGAATCTCTGCCGCCGTGTAAGCGAAAATCCGTTCCGCACCTTGGTTGAAAATGAGAATTCATTGATCTTCGTCCATGCTGATGATGACGTCCTCCGCCAGGTTGACGATGTTGGTGAAGCGCTTCTCGGAGGAGGATAGCGCATCCAGGCTTCTTATAGGTAGGTGTGCCAGGGATTGGGCAGCAGCAGATTGGGTACGCGCGCCCGGAGCTTGCGCTCATATTCGGGATAGTCGCGCGAGGTTTCTAGAGAGAATCGTGCGTCCGCGATCTGCCGGTTGAGATGGTCGATCAGGGGCTGATAGGCCCCCACGAGCTTTTCCGGGTTGTGCAAGGGGTGGATCGCCAGGCGATAGACGCGCGCCTCGACCGCGGGTGCCTCGGCATACTTCGGCGCGGGCGGTACGGCCTCCTTGCCGCAAGCAGAGAGAAAAAGCGCCATCACGCAGACGGCGGTGACCAAGGCGAAGGCCAGGGCAATACGTTTCTTCAAGAAAGCGCTCCTGCTTCCTGATGACCCTGGAACCTCATGGGCGTTTGCCTTGTGGCGTTAAGGCGTGTGATGAAGCGCGCAGCGGGGGTGTTGTGCTTGTTTCAGAGAACATCGGTCCCCAAACCCAAGCGGGCAAATAATCGCTCGCACCCTCCCTGGCGTAGTCCTCGAACCAAGGCACACGGACAACTAAATCCTACTGTTTTTGTAGGCTATACAAAATATGGGTATTATGCAACTGTAATAGACAGTTGAAATTTTGCCCCCTTTGTCCCGTGTCTGCTACGCTACGCGGGCCGATAACGGCATCATTAAACACCACGCCAGACAACAAAAACCCGATAACCCGTATGCCAGCGCAGGACATCACCGAAAGCGTGCAGCGCGCCCTGGCCGAAGACGTGGGCAGCGGCGATCTCACCGCGGCCCTTATCGCGCCGGATAGCCTGGCCCGCGCCCGTGTCGTCTGCCGTGAGGCCGCCGTCCTGTGCGGGTGTGCCTGGTTCGATGAAGTCTTCCGCCAGCTCGACCCGGGCGTCGCGATTACCTGGTCGTTACAGGACGGTGGCAGCGTTCAGACCGGCCAGACACTGTGCACGCTGGCGGGACCGGCGCGCGCACTGCTCACCGGCGAACGCACTGCGCTGAATTTCCTGCAGACGCTCTGCGGCACGGCCACGCTCACGCGGCGCTATGTGGACGCAGTGCGCGGGACCCCGGCCGTCATCCTCGACACGCGCAAGACCCTGCCGGGCCTGCGCCGGGCGCAGAAATACGCCGTCACCTGCGGCGGCGGGCAGAACCACCGCATGGGTCTGTATGACGCCATCCTGCTCAAGGAAAACCACATCCACGCCAGCGGCTCCGTGGCGGCCGCGCTGGCGGCGGCACGCAGCGTGGCCGGTGATGCGGTGTTAATTGAAATCGAGGTGGAGAATCTTAAGCAGCTGCAGGAGGCCCTGGCCGCCGGCGCGCAACGCCTGCTGCTGGATAATTTTGATCTCGCCGGTCTGCGTCAGGCCGTGGCGGAGACACGGGGTCGCGCGCGGCTCGAGGCCTCCGGCGGCATCACCCTGGATAACGTCCGTGCCGTCGCTGAAACCGGCGTCGACTTTATCTCCGTGGGTGGGCTGACAAAAAACCTCAACGCCATCGATCTTTCCATGCGCTTCCTGTGATTATCCTTGGATCCAGCCATCCCATGGCTGGAGTGCGGGGGCTTGCCGCCGTACTCCTTATATACATAGAAACCCGCGCAGCCACCCCTACGAACCAGACGCTATCTATCGTCATGTTTAATAAGATCGTTTAGCCGTCGTTCCGCGCAGCGCGGCGTTGAACTATGGCCAAATACTCTCTATGCTTAACAATAAGCTCAACGCTAGCCTGAGCGGACAATAAACCGTGCGTCCCATGCATACTCCGGACTCATAGTCATCATGCGAAAGAAAATTCCGGTCAGCGAACTCCGCAAGGGAATGTACGTCGCCGAGCTCGACCGCCCGTGGATAGGCACGCCCTTCCTGTTCCAGGGATTCGAAATCACCGACAACGATGTCATCGAAGAACTCCGCCGCTGTTGCCAGTTCGTCTTTATCGACACCGAGCAGCAAGCAGCGGCCGGCACACCGCCGCGCAAACCTGCCGGCCAGGCCGCTAAACACACACAACGCTTTTCCGAACACGATCCGCTCTCGACACTCGAATTCAAGCTGCTAAAAAAATCAGCGCCCTCCGCCCACCCCGAACATCGCTATCGGGACGAAATCCCGCTGCAGGATGAAATCGGCAACGCGCGCGAGGTGGAATCGCGCGGTCGCGAACTCATTTACTCTATCATGGACGACGTGCGCCTTGGCCGTAGCCTGGACACCGTCAAGGCGAAAAAAGTCGTGGCCGAGCTGGTCGAGAGCGTGGTGCGCAACCCGGATGCCCTCGTCTGGCTTACGCAACTCAAGAATCAAGATGAATACACCGCGCTGCACAGCATCCGGGTGTGCATCCTGGCACTCACCTTCGGTCGTCACCTGGAGCTGCCAGTGGAACACCTGAATGTGCTCGGCATCGGCGCGCTGTTGCACGACATCGGCAAGCTAAAAATACCGGATGAGATACTGAACAAACCCGCGCGCCTCACGGACACGGAATACACCATCATGAAAACCCACGTACCCCTCGGGGTCGCGTTGCTGGAAAGCACCCCCGGTATACCGGCGACAGCCATCCAGGTGGCGAGCCGGCACCATGAACGCTACAGCGGGCAGGGCTACATCAGCGGCTACAGCGGGGATAACATCGGACTGTTCGGCATGATGGGCGCCATCGTCGATTGTTATGATGCCGTCACCAGCGACCGCTCCTACCAAGCCGGCATCTCTTCGTATGATGGTCTCGCCCTGCTCTACAAGGGAAGAAACACGGACTTTCATACCGGACTGGTGGAACAGTTCATCCAGTGCTTGGGTATCTATCCCATCGGCAGTATCGTGGCGCACGCATCCCGCCGATTACGAACAGGCGATCTCACCCGCGACCGCGCTGCTGCTCAAGGTCCACACCAGCAACTACCGCATCGTCGGCTTCGCTTCCGAGGTCGGCCTGCCGGAGCTCGTGGCGATCGGCAGGCGCCACAACGTCCCGGTGATGGAGGATCTCGGCAGCGGCGCGCTGGTCGATCTCGCCGCGTGGGGTCTGCCGCGCGAGCCGCTGGTGGCGGAGCGGCTGCGCCTGGGCGCCGACGTGGTGACCTTCAGCGGCGACAAGCTGCTTGGCGGCCCGCAGTGCGGGGTGGTCGTCGGCCGCGCCGATCTCATCGCGCGCATGCGCCGCAACCCGCTCAAGCGCGCGCTGCGCTGCGACAAGCTGACCCTGGCGGCGCTCGAGGCGACGCTGC
>JANNJF010000289.1:0-4109 GCA_031405715.1 Gammaproteobacteria bacterium
GCCGGATACGACAACTCCGCGCGTTTATCCAGGACACAGGCATGGGACACGCCGGAGTCGAACCACACGTCCAGGGTATCGCTGACCTTGTCGTAGTCACTGGCCTCGGCGCCGAGCAGCTCCTGCACGTCGAGTTCGAACCAGGCGTCTATGCCCTGCTTCTCCACCCTCAACGCGACCTTCTCGATGATCGCCTGGGTGTCCGGATGCAGCTTGCCGTCCTTTTTGTGTGCGAACAGGGTCATGGGCACACCCCAGGTGCGCTGACGCGAGACACACCAGTCGGGACGCCCCTCGATCATGCCTTGGATACGCGCCTGACCCCAGTCGGGCACCCAGGCGGTCTTTTTGATTTCGGCCAGGGCCGCCGCACGCAGACCCGCGCGCTCCATACCGATGAACCACTGGGGCGTGGCGCGGAAAATAATCGGCGTCTTGTGGCGCCAGCAATGGGGATAGCTGTGGCGCAGCGCCTGCATGTGCAGCAGCGCGCCGCGCGCCTTGAGCACCTCGATGACGTGGTCGTTGGCCTTGAACACGTGTTCGCCGGCGAACAGCTCGGTGCCCGGCAGGAACTTGCCGTCGCCGCCCACGGGATTGTCCACGGGCAGCTTGTAGTGCAAGCCCGCCACGTAGTCGTCCTGGCCATGGCCGGGCGCCGTGTGCACGGCACCGGTGCCGGACTCGGTGGTGACGTGGTGACCGAGGATGATCGGCACCTCGCGCGCGTAAAATGGATGTTGCAGCATCACGCCTTCCAGCGCCGCACCCGTAACCGTGGCGATGATGCGATAATCGTCCAAGGCGTAACGCGCCATGGCGTCCTTGACCAGAGGCTCCGCCAGCAACAAACGTTCGGGCCCGTGCTCGCCGTTGCACTGCACCAGCACATAGGCCACCTGCGGATTCAGCGCGACCGCTTGGTTGGCGGGCAGGGTCCAGGGCGTGGTGGTCCAGATCGGCACGATCACCGGACCGTGGCCGGCGTGCTCCGGCATGTGCTGGCAGCGCGCAAGAAACGCCACGTCGTCCAGTGCTACGAAGCGTACGTCGATGGCCGGCGAGGTCTTGTCCTCGTATTCCACCTCGGCCTCCGCCAGGGCGGAGCCGCAATCGATGCACCAGTGCACCGGCTTGTAGCTCTTGTATAAATGATCCCGCGCGATCACCTTGCCGAGTTCGCGGATGATGTCCGCCTCGAATTGGAAATCCATGGTGAGGTAGGGATGGTCCCAGTCGCCCAGCACACCCAGGCGCTTGAAGTCCTCGCGCTGGCCGTCCACCTGCTTGGCGGCGTATTCACGACAGGCCTTGCGGAAGGCCGCGGCATTCACTTTCTGTCCGGCCTTGCCGATTTTTTTCTCCACCATGTGCTCGATGGGCAAGCCATGACAGTCCCAACCCGGCACATACGGCGCATCGAAACCGCTCAGGGTCTTGGATTTGACGATGATGTCTTTCAACACCTTGTTGACCGCATGGCCGAGGTGGATGTCGCCGTTGGCGTAGGGCGGGCCGTCGTGCAGGATGTATTGGGGCCGGCCGCGGCCGGTCTCCCGCAGTTTCTGATACAGATCCATGTCGTACCACGCCTTGAGGGTCGCCGGCTCGCGCGCCGCCAGATTGGCCTTCATGGGGAAGTCCGTCTGCGGCAGGTTCAGCGTGTGTTTGTAGTCTTTTTCTTTATCGGTCATGGTCATGGTCGTGGTCGTGGTCTTTTATTCGTGTTCGAGGGCGAGTGTATCGTGGCGCGCGCGCAACCAGGCACGCGCCTCGTCCATATCCTGATAGATGCGCGTCTTGAGTTCGTCAAAGGACGTAAACCGCTGCTCGTCCCGCAGTCGGTGCAGAAAATCGATGCTGACGTAACGGCCATAGATCTCCTGATCAAAATCCAACAGATGCACCTCCAGCAAGGTGCGTGTGCCATCCACCGTCGGACGATTGCCGACGTTCGCAACCCCCACCAGGGGTTCCCGCTCGAGGCCGAACATCTCCACCACATACACCCCCCGCACCGGCGTGGCCTGGCGGTGCAGGTGGATGTTGGCCGTGGGGATGCCGATGGTGCGTCCACGCTTGTCGCCGTGGGCCACCCGGCCGCACATGCGGTACGGGCGCCCGAGGAGTTTTTCCGCCGTGGCGAGATCGCCCGTGGCCAAGGCCTTGCGCACGCGCGTACTGCTGACGCGCTCGCCGTCGATCGCAAAGGTGTGCATGGGCACCGCCTGAAAACCATGGCGCGCCCCGGCGGCCTGCAACATGGCGTAATCGCCGCTGCGGTTTTTGCCGAAGCGGAAATCATCGCCGATCACGAGGTACCGCACCCCCAGGCCGTCGACCAACACCCGCTGGATGAACTCCTCCGCCGGCATGGCGGCCAGGTGGGCATCAAAACGCAGGCACAGGACCCGGTCCACGGAGTAGCGTTGCAGGGCCTTGAGCTTTTCCCGCAGGCGGCTAAGGCGCGCCACAGCGGCAGCGGGCTGAAAATATTCCTGCGGTTGCGGCTCAAACAGCACCAGCACCGTCGGCAGATGCAGCACAGCACCCTTTTCCGCCAGCTGGCCGATCACCGCCTGGTGGCCCAGGTGCACGCCATCGAAATTACCCAGCGTGGCGACGCAACCGCGATGCCGGGACGTCAGGTTGTGCAGTCCGCGTATCAACTCCATGGGGATGGCTTCAAGTGGTCAGTAACGGGTTCGTTAGGCGTCAACGCGACGTCATCATACCTTATAGCGGGAGAATAAAAGCTTGGCGGGCTGAATACAACCGTATGGAGACGCTGAACAGCCCCCTCTCCCCCGTGCCGTTCGGGGGAGAGGGTTGGGGTGAGGGGAATAATTTGCGACTTTCCCCTCACCCTGTCCCTCTCCCCAAGGGAGAGGGAACCTGGTCTGATAATTTTTTGCGCTTGTTAGGAGACTTGGCTAGACCGCCCAATCGGGATCAAATTCCTCGATCACCTCGCGCAGCGGGCGCCGTCCGGAAAACCCTTCCTGGTAGGTGTGGTAGTGACCCAGCTTGAGCTCGGGGAATTTCCAGCAGAGATAACCGTCGCCGGTATCGAAATCCACCAGCCACAGGCCCTTGATCACCAGACCGAGACGTTCCATCTTGGCCACCCAGCGGCGCACGATGGCCTCGTAGTGTTTTTCCACTTCGTGGATCAGCGGGTTGGTCGGCACCATGGACTCCAACTTAAGACGTACCGGCTCCAGTTCCGCGTGGGTCGCCTGGGTGATGCTGCGCACCAGCGGAAACAGCACCTGCGCCTCGGCCAGGGTGAAGATGCGCGGTTCGTCCCGCGCCACGATCTGGAAGATGTTGGAGCTATTCGTCATGTGCACTTGTCCTGCCGTCCACCTTCTTGAGCAGAAACTGGCGTGGCCGAACGCCCAGCGCCAATAGGCTCGCTACATAGACTGTCATACCAATAAGTATATAGAAAGACAGACGCAGTATGCGTTCACGCGTCGCCATGGCGAACCACTCCGTCAGGTCCCCCGCCCCCCACCACAGCAACCCACCCATGATCAGGCTGGCGGCCGTTACCCGCAACAGGTAGGTCGCCCAGCCCGGCTCCGGCCGATAGATGTTGTGCAAACGTAATTTCCGATAGAGCAACCCGGCATTGGCAAAGGCCGCCAGGGAGATGGCCAGGGCCAACCCCACGTGCTTCAAATAGGAAACGAACAGCAGGCTCATGACGATATTCGCCGCCATGGAGATCATGCCGATACGTACCGGGGTCTTGGTGTCCTGGCGCGCATAAAACCCGGGGGCCAATACCTTAATGAGGATGAATCCCAGTAAACCAATGGAAAAGGCCACCAGCGCCTGGGCCGACATGGTCACATCCGCGGCACTGAAGGCGCCATGATGGAACATCGTGGCCAGCATGGGGCCGGCCAGAATGATCAAGGCCAGCGTCGCCGGCATGCCCACGAGAAAGGTCAACCGCAGTGCCCAATCCAACAGATGGGAGAACTCCTCGGGCGACGCACTGGCGTGCCTCCGCGACAGGCTGGGGAGGATCACCGTGGCCAGGGCGATACCGAACACCCCCAAGGGGAATTCCATCAAACGATCGGAGTAATACAACC
>JANNJF010000290.1:0-6832 GCA_031405715.1 Gammaproteobacteria bacterium
TGTTGTCCACCAACGGCGACACTTTCCTTGGTGGCGAGGACTTCGACAAGCGTGTCATCGACTACCTGGTGGACGAGTTCAAGAAAGACGCCGGTGTGGATCTGCACAAGGACCCCCTGGCCCTGCAGCGCCTGAAGGACGCCGCGGAGAAGGCCAAGATCGAGCTGTCCACCAGCCAGCAGACCGACGTGAACCTGCCCTACATCACAGCGGACGCCAGTGGCCCTAAGCATCTCAATATCAAGCTGTCCCGCGCCAAGTTTGAAAGCCTGGTGGAGGACCTGGTCGCTCGCACCATCGAGCCCTGCAAAATCGCGCTCAAGGATGCCGGCATCAAGACCTCCGAGATCAGTGACGTCATCATGGTGGGCGGTCAGACGCGCATGCCCAAGGTGCAGGAGGCGGTGAAGAACTTCTTCGGCCAGGAACCGCGCAAGGACGTGAACCCGGACGAGGCCGTGGCCGTCGGTGCCGCGATTCAGGGTGGCGTGCTGGGTGGCGAAGTCAAAGACGTGCTGCTGCTGGACGTGACCCCGCTGTCCCTGGGTATCGAGACCATGGGCGGCGTCATGACCAAGCTGATCCAGAAGAACACCACTATCCCCACCAAGGCGTCGCAGGTGTTTTCCACCGCGGACGACAGCCAGACGGCGGTGACGGTGCACGTGTTGCAGGGTGAGCGCGAGATGGCATCGGGCAACAAGTCCCTCGGCCGCTTCGACCTCTCCGACATCCCGCCGGCGCCGCGCGGCGTGCCGCAGATCGAAGTCACCTTCGACATCGACGCCAACGGTATCCTGCACGTCTCCGCCAAGGACAAGGCCACGGGCAAGGAAAACAAGATCGTCATCAAGTCGAGCTCCGGTCTGGACGAGAAGGAAATCGATCGCATGATCAAGGATGCCGAGGCGCATGCCGAGGAAGACCGCAAGGCGCACGAGCTGGTGGACGCGCGCAACCGCGGTGATGGCCTGATGCACAGCGTGCGCAAATCCATGAAGGAGGCGGGCGACAAGATCGACGCGGCCGACAAAGAGAAGATCGACCAGGCCCTGAGTGAACTCGAAGTCGTGCTGAAGAGCGACGACAAGGACGCGATCGTGAGCAAGACTGAGGCCCTGACCGAGGCCAGCCATAAACTGGCCGAACATATGTATGCCCAGGCGAGCGCCGGTGGTCAGCCGGAGGCGACGGCCGAAAGCACCAGTGAGGCCACACCTCAGGCGAACGACAATGTTGTTGATGCCGAGTTCGAGGAAGTGAAGGACAAGAAAAGCGGCAAATAACACCGCGTTCGCAGCGGGTTTGCCCCGCTCGGGAACAGCAAGGCACTGTGGGAGATCGGCACGATTGACCACGGTGCCTTTTGTCATTAATGTCCAGGCGCAATGTGTGTCGTATTCTGGACAGCAGCGTAAGCAATAGTGGCGTGTGCGACGCCGGCGTGCAGTGTTTTCGAAGTTCCATCATTCAGTTAAATCAACAGCAGGCGGCAGTATGGCAAAGCGGGATTACTACGAAGTCCTCGGTGTGGCACGCAATGCCCCCGAAGCCGAGATCAAGAAGGCGTACCGTCGTTTGGCGATGAAATTTCATCCCGACCGGGCCGCCAAGGACGACAAGGGCGCCGAAGCCAAATTCAAAGAGGCGAACGAGGCGTATGAAGTCCTGACCGATGGGCAGAAGCGTGCCGCTTATGACCAGTTCGGTCATGCCGGCGTGGACCCCAGCATGGCCGCGGGGGCACGTGCCGGTGCCGGCGGGTTTCAGGGTGGTGCGGGCGGCGCCAGTTTCGCCGACATCTTCGGCGACGTGTTCGGCGATATCTTCAGCGCATCCGGTGGACGTGGGCGCGGCGGGGCCCAGGCCATGCGCGGCGCCGATCTGCGTTACAACCTGGAGCTCGGCCTGGAGGAGGCGGTACGTGGCACCGAGATGCGTATCCGTGTGCCGGCCCTCGAGGCCTGCGACACCTGTCATGGCACCGGTGCCAAACCCGGTACGTCGTCCAGCGCCTGCGCCACCTGTGGTGGTCATGGTCAGGTGCGCATGCAGAAGGGGTTTTTCTCCATCCAGCAGACCTGCCCCAACTGTCGCGGCAGTGGCAAGGTGATCACCTCGCCGTGCACCGAGTGTCACGGCCAGGGCCGGGTCAAGCACACCAAGACCCTGTCGGTGAAAGTACCCGCGGGGGTGGATGAGGGTGACCAGATCCGGCTCGCGGGGGAAGGTGAGTCGGGTGAAAACGGCGGGCCGTCGGGTGATTTGTATGTACAGATACATCTCAAGCCGCATGCCATCTTCAAGCGCGAGGGCGATGATCTGCATTGTGAGATGCCCATCAGTTTCGCCACAGCGACCCTGGGTGGCGATGTGGAGGTGCCCACGCTGGAGGGGCGCGCCAATCTCAAGATTCCCGCTGGCACGCAAACCAGCAAGGTCTTTCGCCTGCGCGCCAAGGGCGTCACCAACGTGCGCAACGGTCACGTCGGTGATCTTTACTGCCACACCAGCATCGAGACCCCGGTGAATCTGACCAAGCGCCAGAAGGAGCTGCTCGAGGAATTTGACGTGATTACACGCGAAGGTGGCGCCAAGCACAGCCCGCGCGAGCAGTCCTGGGTGGACAAGCTCAAGAGTTTTCTCGGCTGAGACGCCGCCCAGCCTTGGGAATAAAGCCAGCGTCGCCGGCGTCTTTCAGATTAACGCTACGTAAACCTCAGAGTAAGGATACTTTATGCAACGCTGGCTGAAGTTATCAGAATCGATCAGCATGGGGCGCCGCAAGCTGCTTGGCCGGCTGGCGGCCGTCGGCGGTGGCGTGGTGCTGGCCGCTGAGGCGCGTGCGCAGGTGGCCAGCCCGGGCCAGCCGGCCGCGAAGGAGCAGGGCTTGCGTTTCCCCGGCGACCCGCCGGAGAATCTTGTCGTCTATCAGTTCAATCAAGCGGATGCCGATTACCACGAGCACGTCATCTTCTCCGTCGGCGCCATGCTGCGGAAATATGGCGACAATATCAAAATCGTGGTGACCGCCTTTGGCCCCGGTATCCACATCCTGCTCAAGAAGCCGCGCCGCCCGGTGACCAAGGAGATACGCGAAAAGATCGCGAGCCTCAGTCAATATGGAGTGGGGTTCCATGCCTGCGGCAACACCCTGATCGCCCTGGGGCTGACGGACAAGGACATTCTGCCGTTTGCCACGTATGTCGACGTGGGTGCGGCGGACCTCATGGAATTGCAACGGAAAGGTTATTCTTACATCAGCTGGTAACGCCCCTAGGGAACCTCTAAGTTAGAGCAGATCCTATCCTGCAACGTTGTTAGCTGCGCTGGGCACAGGTATCTCCACCAGCACAAATCGAAAACTCCGCCGCGTTCCTTCCCCCTTCTAGGGGGAAGGTTAGGATGGGGGTGTGACGTTGAAGGACCTCCGGCAGGGTCCATGGAGAGACCACCACACAACGGTTAGCGTCTGCAGGACAAGCTGAAAAAAAGTTTTTGCGGGTACCGGTCTGATCCGTCCAGCATGTTAAGCGCAACGATGAGTTGTAAAGGTAGACGGGGTTTTATTGACGACTGTGTGTTGATTGGACCTTGCACCCCCATCCTAGCCTTCCCCCTGAAAGGGGGAAGGAACCAAACCCGTGGGCGCAAGGGGCTAGTGGGAGGGGTGTGGATGGAGATGTTTCCCCGTTTGTAAGGTTTTCCCCGGACAGGCCGTCTAAACAGTCAGTAGCGCACCTGAACCCCGCGGCGTGCGCGGCGAGGTTCACCCACTGCTAACACAAGAGAACGAGCATGCTCATAAAAAAACCCGCGGACATCCCGTCGTCAGAAATCACTGACCAAGCCACCTACCAAAGCCGTCGTCGGTTTTTGTTGGGCAGTGCCGCCGCCGTGGCTACGGGCCTGGCCCTGCCTGGCATGGCGAGCACGCCACCGGCCAAGCGCTTCGCCGATCTGCGCAAGAGTCCGCTGAGCGTGGCGGAAACCCCGAACAGTCTTCAGGACATCACCAGCTACAATAACTTCTACGAATTCGGTACCGACAAATATTCCCCCGCGAAGGCTGCTCAAGGCCTGCGCACCCGGCCCTGGACGGTGACCGTGGAGGGCGAGGTGAAACACCCCAAGACCTACGACATCGACACACTGATGCGCATGAGTCCGCTGGAAGAGCGCATCTACCGGCTGCGTTGTGTCGAGGGCTGGTCCATGGTCATCCCCTGGGTGGGGTTGGCGCTCGGCGATCTCATCAAACAAGTGCAACCGACGAGTCGTGCCAAGTATGTGGAGTTTATCAGCCTGCACGATCCGGAGCAGATGCCGGGACAACGTTCCCGCGTGTTGCAGTGGCCGTATATCGAAGGTCTGCGGCTGGACGAGGCCATGCACCCCCTGACCCTGCTGGCGGTGGGTCTGTATGGCGAGGTGCTACCCAATCAAAATGGCGCACCGCTGCGTCTTGTGGTGCCGTGGAAATACGGCTTCAAGAGCATCAAGTCCATCGTGCGCATGCGTTTTGTCGAGCAGCAGCCGGTGTCCGCCTGGACGCGCGCCAACGCCGAGGAGTACGGCTTTTATTCCAATGTCAACCCCGAGGTGGATCATCCGCGCTGGAGTCAGGCGCGCGAACGGCGCATCGGCGAATTCAGCAAGCGCAAGACCCTGATGTTCAACGGCTATGCCGAGCAGGTGGCGTCCCTCTATCGCGGTATGGATCTCAAGAAAAACTTTTGATCGGTGAGTGCCGCCCGCATGAAATGGTTCAAGCTCGCGTTGTTTCCATTATGTCTGGTGCCGTTGGCGCTGCTGGCCGCGGATGGTTATGCGGATAATCTCGGTGCCAACCCCATCGAGGTCATCACCCACTCCACCGGCACCTGGACACTGGTGTTTCTGCTCATCACCCTCTGCATCACGCCCTTGCGCCGCTTCACCGGTATCAATGGCTTGATCAAGCTGCGGCGGATGTTAGGGCTATTTGCGTTCTTTTACGCCTGTCTGCATTTCGTCACGTATTTCTGGCTCGATCAGTTCTTTGACTGGCCGGCCATCGTCAAGGACGTGATCAAGCGTCCGTTTATCACCGTGGGTTTTACGTCATTCATGTTACTAGTGCCGCTCGCGCTTACCTCCACCAACGCGATGATGAAAAGGCTGGGTGGCCGACGCTGGCAGTGGCTGCATCGCCTGGTGTATGTGATCGCCATCGGAGGGGTGGTGCACTATCTGTGGCTGGTGAAGAAGGATCTTACGCAGCCGCTGATCTACGCCGCGGTACTGAGTCTGCTGCTGGGTTACCGCATCGTGCACCGCTGGCGGTCGTCCGCAGCGCGCGCCAAACCGAGTGCGTTATCGCCGCAGGCCACACAGGCCTGACGTCAGTCGCCTGCCGGCGTGATGCGGAATTCCAGGACCTTGTCCATCTGCGTCAGGCTCTCGGCCAGTTTGCGTGAGTTGTCGCGGTCCTTACCGCGCACGGTCATCTGGTATTCAATATATTTGCCTTCCTCGCGCATGCCGTAGCTCATGTTGGCCACGGTAAATCCGTGCTCGCCGATGAGGGCGCACAACTCCTGCTCCGTGGGCGCCTCTTTGCGCAGGAAGCGTACTTCCAGGTGGCCGTAGTAGAGCGCGGGCATGACCAGCTCGATCCAGCGGAATACCGACAGCGTGCCGAGGGTGAGGAAGGTGGCGACCGCCGCCGGAAAGTAAAAGCCGATACCGATGAGGATACCGATGGAGGCGGTCATCCAGATAGACGCGGCGGTGGTCAGTCCGCGCACCGTCAACCCCTCTTTTACGATCACCCCGGCGCCGAGAAAACCGATGCCGGTCATGATGCCCTGGGCCAGGCGCGTGGGATCGACGCGTATGGTGTCGATGGGCATGTTGGCGAATAACTGCCACTGGTAAACCGTGACCAGCATCAACAGGCTGGAGGCGGTGCACACCAGGGTATGGGTACGAAAGCCGGCGGGGCGGCCGTGGTAGGTGCGTTCCAGGCCGATCATGCCGCCGGCGATGACCGCCAGGCACAGGTGCAATAGTATGGTTAAATATTCTTTTTCCATTGTTCTCTTCCAAGCCCTTTATCTAGTGTAGTGTCGTGGTCGCGACCAGCCTGACCACAGCCGTTAGCCACCCATAGACAAATCCTTTATCCTTCACCCACAAAGTATACGCGAGGGGATGGGTATGACTAGAATCGGCATCACCGGCGCCGCCGGACGCATGGGACGCAATCTGATCGAGGCCTGTCATCGGGGCCAGGGCATAGAGTTGGTCGCCGCCCTCGATCGTCCCGGCAGCCCGGCGATCGGCACCGACGCCGGTGAACTTTGCGGTCTGGGCAAGTTAGGCGTGCTGATTTCCGATGACCCGGCTAAGGCCCTGGCGCGTGTGGACGTGCTGGTGGATTTTACCCGCCCCGAGGCATCCCTGGCTTACCTGGACGCGTGCCGCAAGGCGGGAAAGAAAATGGTCATCGGCACCACTGGGTTCGATGCGGCGGGCAAGCAGCGTATTGCTGCGGCCGCACAACAAACCGCCATTGTTTTTGCACCCAACATGAGTGTCGGCGTGAATCTGTGCTTCAAGTTGCTGGATATGGCCGCGCGGGTGCTGGGCGACGAGGTGGACGTGGAGATCATCGAGGCACATCACCGCCACAAGGTCGATGCCCCCTCGGGTACCGCACTGCGCATGGGCGAGATCGTGGCGACGGCCCTGGGGCGGGATCTAGCGGATAGCGCGGTTTACGGACGCCAAGGGGTGACCGGCGAGCGGTCCCGGCAGACTATCGGCTTTGCCACCATCCGGGGCGGTG
>JANNJF010000291.1:0-1848 GCA_031405715.1 Gammaproteobacteria bacterium
CCATCAACGCGGGCCTGCCGCTGTCTGTGGGCAGGGAGATGGCGAAGGGCTTGGTATTGCTCAGGGTGGCGGACGCCGCCTGCGCCGGCAGCCAGGCCAACCCCATGAGTCCAATAGCGCCCAGGCACGCATTGTTGACCCTACGGCCAATAAATAGGCGGCGCACGCCGGAGAAAATTCGTGATAAGTTTTTAAAAATGCCCTGCATAAAACCCCCTCTACCCAAAAATAAGCGGGACGCCGTCTCTGCCTGAAGAATAAGCAATGGACGTGCCAACTTTTAATTGGTGTAGAGGCGGCTTGGGAGGCGCCTGACCTCTCGAGGCCAGATCCGCCTCATCACGGTGCCGCGGCGTACCTCCCCCCGGTTTGGGTGCCAAAAATGCACCAATGTGACAACCTTTAGTACCATAGGGCACGCTTTGCGCACTCAGCGGGATTGGCCGCAAAATGTCACCCTCCCAGTGGCACGCAATGGCCTGCATAGGGCCAACCCGCCCATCAACCATTCATCGGACGACACATAACGTTCACCCCTGCGCCGTCTATGAATTGTGGTGTACACTGGGTTAATCTGGTATCGGATGTGCGGCTTAGTTGTACTTTGAAGTAAAGCGGCACAAGATAAAGGAAGAATGGCAGTTGTCAGGCCATTTCGTGTTGCCAGTATGGGACACAAAACTACACAGGAGGTGTGAAAATGATCTGGTTCGCAATTATCTGGTTCGCGGTAGGCTCCGCGGCGGCAATCCTCTTCGGTCTGATGGCTCACCAATCGCAGGTACCCACGGTAAGACCGGACACACACAGCGACGCGGACGAGTCTCCCCCCAACGACCACATCGTCGCCCATTAGCCGTCCAGAAACTTCCCCTCTCCGGCATCCTGCCTCGGGACTGCTGGGGAGAGGTAGTCCTTCTCACTCGCCCCATCAACCATAGCCTGAAGCCCGGGCACGCGCAGCGCAGGTCATCTTGGCTGCTATAGCTCTTAAGGGCGGGCACGCCACACTAGGCGCATAAATAGAAAGCTGCTGCCTCTTCGGTACGGGACAGATATCCCGGCACGTCCAGGTCTTCCATCTTCAGCAATTCATGGACGGGCACCTCGAAGGCATGGGCGATTTTCGCCAGGTTGGCCAGCCCGATATTAACTTCCGCACGCTCCACATGCCCGATGTAGTTGCGATGCAATCCCGCCAGCTCCGCCAGCACCTCCTGTGACCACCCGCGCGACACACGCAATACACGGATTCTTTTTGCCAGCTGCTGTTGAATACTCTGAGATGAGAAAATCTCTGACATGATAGCTCCCTTATCAGTAACGGATGATGTCGGCGGCCTGGGTGTACCCGATGTCTTCACCCAGCCGATGTATGGCGATCAAGGCATAGATAGTATGCGGCCCGCTTCCATTGAACAAATTTCGGAGGAACAGTATTTGGTACATTCCATCCCGCCGGTCTTGTCAGGTGGGATGGAATGTCAGGCGTGTCGTTAAGACGCAGTGGCGTGCACCACCAGCACCCTCATCCATTCCCTGGCGGGGTGTCATGCTCCAACGCCTTGATGTCTCCCCGCATACGCCACAGCAACCCTATACCGGGCAAGGCCACCAGAGCCGTAATAAAGAAGAACTCCACCCAACCCACCCACTCCACTAAATAGCCCGCGGGCGGTCCCATGTATTGACGCCCCAGTGAGGCGAGGGATGACAGCAAGGCGTACTGCGTGGCGGTATAGCGATGGTTACACAAGGCCATCATGAAGGCGACAAAGGCTGCCGTACCCATGCCTGCCGTCAGATTTTCAATCGCCACGACGGTAGCCAACGCCACCTCGCTCGGCG
>JANNJF010000292.1:0-4076 GCA_031405715.1 Gammaproteobacteria bacterium
GGTCGAAACAGAACAACCGCTGCCAATCCTGCTATATCAGCTTGAATAGCTGCTCCACAATATAGGTTTGGATGCCGTCCGCAAGACGCTGCGCGCTGGCCTTCGCCTTGACCGTCAACCGGATCTGCTCCAGCTCTTTGAGGACTTCCATGTTCTTGACCAGCTTCTTGAAGCCGTTCGTTGTCAGGTCGCCATCGGCCAGCATGACTGCCCAGCGCTCCAGGTTGGCGGCTTGAAGTCGGACGAAGTCGGATTCCTCCTGCTTCGCTGACGTGATTAGCTCCTTCAGCTCCTTCTTTGCCAATCGGCCGCTCTCGTCCTTCAGTCCGTCGATGAAATCGTTGAACTTGCTCATTATGCCTCCTAGCGTTTGTTCGCGTTCTTTTCGTTCTCGGTGCGAATGGCGATGTCAAATGCTTGTCCGAGCTGCCCCGCGGCCTGCTCGAAGTACTTTGCCCCCAGTTCGCCGGGCTGGCTATCCCGGTAGTCCCTGATGGCGTCATCAATCAGCTTCTTTAGCTTGGTGAATTGCTTGGCCGTATCGCTATTCGGCGCGCCCTTACCGAGCTCGTACTCGTATGCTTTTCGGAAGGACAGTTGCAGCTGTTCAACACGGGATTCATTGCGTTTGAACGGTACCGTGTCGAAGCTTTCAATCAGTGTCATCGCCTCCGCCTTGAGATCGGTGAGATTCTTGTAGGTTGTCGCGTCGTAATAGGCGATCGGAATTGTGCATGCGGTCAGGAGCCACACCCACGCGAGTAGTAACGATCGCCATGGCAGCCGTAGCCCCGTCTTGACCACAGGATCTGGCACGGCGTGGTATCGGAGTTGCGCGATTCGTTGATGTGGTGACTGCAAAGCGTGCTCAAGTTCCATCTGCGTTCTCCTAGTTCAATAAATACGCTTGTTGAATGCACGCCCACTATACCCCTATACCCGAAATCGCGTGCGCGGTCCTTAGGTTGTATGTCACGCCGGCTTAATGCCGGTGCGCATCGGCCGCGCGTCCTGCGCACGGAGACCGCGGCGCCGGCCTTGCTCGCGGCGATGCAGGCGTTGTGGGGGGATTTTTGAGCACGGCGCTTCTGTGTATCCGCCGTTGACACGTAACCCTTCCGTAATTACTATGTATATACGCCAGAAAATTGCCCGGGGTCGTTCCATGAAAACCAACATCGTGCGTATAGGAAACTCAAAAGGCATACGCCTTCCCAAGCCGATACTCGAGCAGTGCGGCCTGGAAGATGCGGTCGAGCTCGAGGTGGAGGGCAACCGCCTGATTGTCCGCCCCGCACGGACCGCGCGTAGTGGCTGGGATCAGGCCTTCACTGCCATGGCTAAAAAAGGCGATGACACCTTGCTGGACCAGGACACCAGGCTCGCAACAGACTGGGATAAGACCGAATGGCGCTGGTAGTCTCCCGCTTCGATGTGTTCCTCGTCACCCTCGACCCGACCCAGGGCCACGAGATCCGTAAAACCCGCCCGTGCGTGGTCATCTCGCCGGACGAAATGAATAGGCATATCGGCACCGTGATCGTGGCGCCCATGACCACCAAGGGCCGCGATTACCCCACCCGCATTCCACTTACCTTCCAGCGCAAGAAGGGCCAGATCGTCCTCGATCAGGTCCGCACCGTGGACAAAACACGACTGGCCAAGCGGCTGGGCAAGATCGACAAGAACACCGCCGCGCGCGTGTTGGCGGTGTTGCAGGAAATGTTTGTGGAGTAAATTGGTCTGTATGGGCATCCCTTTTGGCAACCATGATCCATCACTCTCTCGCCCCAAAGCCCGGTTGGGTTAGCGGCTTCGCCGCGTAACCCAACATGTCCGTGTGATGAGGCTTCTTCCGCAGGAATCGGTTCATCCCCACGCGCGCGGGGAACACTTACGGTGCGGGACAGCTTCATAAGGCGATCACTTCTTCCCGTACGAAGCGGAGGCGGATAATCTTTGGCGCTTGATTCTGTTCAAAATGACATTGCACCGCATCGCGCACATGGACATGAAGGCTTTCCAGGTCGTCCGCCTCGGTGAAAATGGATTCGCCCAACGCGCGCGCCTGATAACCCCCCTCCGGTGTTTCATTAAAGAGGGAATATTGAATCCGTTCGCCTCGACCCTGAAGTTGTTTGTAGGCGCCCCGCCAGCGCTTGGGATGACGGATGTCGTAACTTACCAGATACCAGCGTTTGTCGCTCATTATCGTATTCTCATGTTGGCGAACAATCCCGGGCTGCCGCTCCATTCCTTTTCAAGCAGCCTGACCTCCAGCTCCATTGCTCTGGTGTAACTGAGTGAATAGTTTAAGACCGGGTGTTTCCAGTTTTCCTGCTTGCGTTTCTCGTACAGCTCGATCGCAAGCTTGCGACCATCTTTGGATAACCATACTTGCCGTTCGGTACGCGTGAAGTGTTCCTCCTTCCACTGGTTGCGGTTTACCGAGGCAACCAGCGGCAAATCCCACAGGACGGCCCTGAATAATTCCATCAGGTCGAGCGCCAACGGGTAGGCGGCGCTGCGCGGACGATGAAAAAATCCAAATGCCGGATCGAGACCGACAATAATAATCGCTGCCATTACGTCGCGGTAAAGCAGGCTGTACCCAAAACTTAATGCCGCATTGAAAGGGTCCTCCGGCGGACGGCGATTGCGCCAGGCAAAGCGCATCAAACCCTGCTCTGCGTTTAACAAGACCGGCAAGGCCGAGAAATACAGTTTTCCCGCCATGCCTTCGTGTCCGCGCAAGGTATCCGCATCGGCGGCGCCCCCGACGTTGCGCAACTCTGCCCGGATACCCTTGATCGCCTCCGCCGCTTTTCCTTCTGAGTCTTTGCCGCGACTATTGCGCATGAGAAACTTGAGCTGGTTCTCGATCTTGGCCTTGACCAGTTTCCTGGCCAGGTGCAATGCCTGTTGCGGGTCGCCCAGACCAGCGTATTGCCGATGACGGCGCTGTACGCCTCCTGGCGGCGTAAGCCCCGCCACGTATTGGCCGTCACCCGTTAACCAGTGAACGCCGATATCGTGCGCCACTGCATAATGAATCGCCTGACTGCTGATTTGAGTCGGGCCATGCAGAACAATGGCCGCCACATCCCGGCCCGGAAATTTTCTGGGCTCTTCCTCGCGTGGCGTGACCACGATCTGTTCACCGCTTTTGCCGACCCGGCTGCCTTCTTCCGTGACGTGGATGATCCGGCGCTCGTCGTCTTCGGGAAATAGCCGGACAGGCGCCAGGGTGTCTTCCGGGTTGGCCGCCTGCATTAACCTTTCTTCCTCCGGCAGGCAGACCGGCGCCAATGAGCATTTGGCGCAGAGTTTTTCGTTATCCGTAACCGGCGGTTGCTGCACCGTTGCGGTCAAGACCCTGGCGCGCGCAATCGCCACTTTCAGTTTCTCCAGGGCCTCGGCATCGATCGGCAGCCGCACTGTCTTGTTATTGGCGTGATAACGAACCCGGCCTTCCTTGACGGGTTTTCCGAGATGCTCCTCAAGCAGAGCGGCGTAGGCGATAACCTGAATGCGATCCGATTCCCACGCCTCATCGCCGCAGGACCGGCCGCGTTTGTGCTCGAAGGCCACGAGCCCGCCGTCCGGTAGCGGACGTAGTCCACCTTGCCCTTGATACCCCAGGTTTCGCTTTCCAGGGTGACGGACTGCCATTCACCATCCGTGTCCACTTCGGCCTCATGCAGGGTGCGGCCGGCATAAACACGGTGGTCCGCGACCCGGATTTCCTCCACTTCTTCCAGGTAAAACAGGCGCTCGCAGTAGGCGAGGGCATGCAGGGCCATGACGCGAATTAAGGGGATATCCAAAGTGGTTGCAACCTCGTCATTCTATTCGTATACTTATCTGTAACCCATTTTGGGATACAGAAATGACCACAGTCTCCATACGCTTGCCGGACGACCTCCTGAAAGAGGCGGATAAACGCGCCCATGAGATGCACATTCCGCGTGCCGAATACATTCGCCGTGCCATTGAATCCCTGAACGCCAAAGCGGTCGCCAACCATCGCCGCCAGAGGATGATGGAGGCCTCCCGGCGCGTGCGCGAAGAGAGCA
>JANNJF010000293.1:0-5610 GCA_031405715.1 Gammaproteobacteria bacterium
GTGAGTTCCTCGCGGTCGCGGGCGCTGTTGCGGAACAGTTGATCGCGTCCGGGCTGGTACAACGCCGCGAGATCCAGACAGTTGGCCTTGTGTGGCGGGAGACTGCCTACGATGGTGACAGAGATGACGATATTTCTGGTGGTACTCGTCCCGAGCACCAGGCAGGCCTCCTTCACACTGTTGATCTTTCCGGAGAGGCCATAGAACGACGAATTCGCCACGGACAAGACCCGGGACGCCAATGCCTGATCTTTGCTGATATTCTGTTCGAGCTCTTTAAAATCAACTTCCTGTTTTGCGAGTATGGTAAGCAACCGCTCCACCATCGCGGGCAGCGGAGGGAGGCTCCTAACACCCTTTTCCAGCAATTCCGCCGCCATCAGTCGGAGAGCCCCCTCACCCGGAATTTCCTCAGTTGTTCCTTCAATTCCTGCATCAGCGGTTCCGCTGTCACCGCACGAAATCGCTGGGCAAGGCGTTTCTCGATCTCGGCGGTTCTGGCGTTGATCTCTTCAGGGGTCAGACGGATTTCATGCAAGACCGGAACAACGCTGACCCCGCGGGATTTAAGTTTACCCACCAGCGCCTCGTCCAGCGTGGCCCCAACCTTCACCAGCATGTTTCCACGCAAGTCGAGAACATCCCCACCGATCAAGGTGCCGAATATGACCTGGTCGATGTGGGTTTCGATAATGTTCTTCATGCCTGGTCGCATTCCACCAGGGCGATCACGTTACCCACCGCACCTGAGTTTGCGCCTATCTGGGAGATGAAAACAGACACAGCCTGATGACCAATATCGACACGCGTATGTGCACTCACCCGCTGGTCCAAAACAAAGCGGTGATAAAATGTACTCAGATCGAATGGCAACACATCGTTATAAGCGGCGCCAACAAACAGGGCCTGCCCATGGGAAAAGAGTGAGATTGACTTTGCGTTTACAAATGCAATAACACCGTCGCTGCCAATACCGATGATGCCAATCGGCAAGGACTCGAGGACCTCTTGCGCCACCTGCAGCAAGCGCGTGTTAAAATCGACATAGCGCGTTTTCTGCTCGACATCGACCACAAGCTCCTTATTGGTGTCGGCCAGCAGTCGGTTGGCCGCCTGCAGTTCCTTGGTCAGACGCAGGTTTTCCCGCGTAATACTATAGCGATCGAATGCCTCCTTCACGTGCGTACGCAAAATATCATCTTCCCAGGGCTTCGTCAGAAATTTGTATATTTCGCCCTCGTTCACCGAGTTAGTGACTGACTTCAGGTCTGTGTAGCCGCTCAAGACGATGCGCACCGTATCGGGATACAGATCTTTAGCCTTGGTGAGAAATTCAACGCCACTCATTTCCGGCATACGCTCGTCGGAAATAATAACGCCAATTTTGTTGTTGCTCAGGACCTCAAGTCCCTGGCGTCCACTGGTCGCCGTGAGGATGCGATACCCATCGTTGCGCAACAGTCGCACCAGGGAACGCACCACGTTCTCCTCGTCATCGACGACGAGCAGGGTACGTCCCTTGTCTTCGTTATCCATGGTCCTCAGCTCACCCAGCATGGGCTGAATGTGTGGCGCAGATTGCCAAGTCGCGCAACCGTCGCCCTCGTTGCGTCTACCGAACGCTCACCAAAAGCCAGTGCTGACATTACGCGTCCTCACCATCCAGGATGATGGACCCGTCGCTGGCCCAGTGAACTTTGGTAATACCCGGGTGATTCTGTTCCAGTCTTTGCAATGCGGACCGCTGCATATCCAGCAGGCTGGTCTGTTTTCTCACCTGGTCTGCAAGCCGTTTGTTCTCTGCCAGAATATCCTTCTGCTTGAGGGCATTGGCAACCGCGGTCATCAGGTCGTATTCGTCCCAGGGCTTGTTGATAAAGCGATAGATCGCAGCGTCGTTGATCGCGGACACAAGACCGTCGCGATCGGAGTGCCCGCTGATGATTAAACGCATTGTGTCGGGCTGTATATCCTTTATCTTCTTCAGGAGAGTAGCACCGTCCATGACAGGCATTCGAAAGTCGGATATGACAAGATCGACCTCAGTGCGCGTCGCATAGTCGAGCGCTTCCGCTGGAGTTGTGAAGCTAACGATTTCATAAGAAAATTGCGTAAGAATGCGGCGCAAGGCGTTGATGATGTTCGCCTCATCGTCCACGATCATAATACGATGCATATACTATCTCCGTTCGGCATACACATAGATGGTAAAATCAGCATCCAACGTAGTCTCGAATTTTTGCAGCTTGCTGATCGTTCCATCATCAAGAACGCAGTCGCGTGAAAGAATTAAAATATTGTTTTTAGTGATCATATCGCGTGCAAGCACCATGCCGCTTTTCAGACCGGCAGATTTGACAGAAACTTCCGCACGTTTCTGCTCGCCAGCCTGGGTTGTGGCCAACACGGCGATAAACGCATCGACAACCAGTGGATCGTAACGTTTGCCACGATTCTCTTGCAGGAATGTCACGGCCTGCGCCGGGCTCAGACGATCCACCAGCAGCGCACCGCGCTGCAGGTTGTCGTAATCGTTCGCGACGGCAAGGATACGTGCGCCGAGCGGAATTTTTTCACCCTTCAAACCATCGGGATAACCCAGACCGTCTTGCCGCTCGTGCAGACTGCGGATCAGGGTCGCCGCCTCCTGCAGTGGCTCCAAGGTGATAAGGATGGCCTGAGCGATGACTGGGTGTTTGGTCACTTTCTCACGATCATCTTTCGAGAGCGAGTTGAACGGCATATGGATGAGGTTGTCCGGCAGTCCTATCTTGCCGATATCGTGCAACAAGGCGGCATGTACGATATTTTCGATATCGAATTCGGAAAGCGCCAGCTTTCCGGCCAGCAGACGCGCGTTGTCGGCGACGCGGCGCGAGTGTCCGGACGAGCTGCCCTCCCTGATCTCTGTCAGACTGGCGAATACTTTTACCGCCGACGAGTAACTGGTCTTCAGGGATTCATACGTGATCTCAAGCTGCGCCATGGCCTGACCCAGCTCTGCGGTGCGCGCCTTGACTTTGTTTTCCAGGTTGACATTGAGCTGCTTGAGCAGTTCGTTCTGTTTGGTGGTCAATTTCTCCAGGCGCGCGCGTTCCTGTTTTAGAAACTTCTGCTCCAGTGCGTGCTGTATAGTCATGCGCAGGTCATTATCTTCCCACGGCTTGGAAAGATAGCGATAGATGCTGCCCTTGTTGATGGCCGCGATGGTCGAGGCGAAATCCGAGTGACCGGTCAACAGGATGCGGGTGGTTTCCGGCCATTTTTGCGCCACCTTTTCCAGGAACACGGACCCGTCCATCTCCGGCATGCGCATATCCGAGACCACCACATCGACCGGCTCCTGTTCCAGCATGGCCAGGCCCTTGGCCCCGCTGTCGGCGGTTAAAATACGGTAACCCTGCGGGCGAAAAAGCCGGTTAAGTGACGCGAGAATATTGCTTTCATCATCAACAAACAGAATAGTCGCGGGCGGCGATTTGGCGCCGTCACTCTTTTCATTCTGCAGATTTTCTTGACCCTGTTGCATTATTTCTCGCCTATTGCTTTGATGGGTAACCATAAGCGGAAAGTGGTCCCCTTGCCGACCTCGCTTTCCACTTCCATCCGTCCGGTGTGTTTCTGTATAATGCCATAGGATAGCGACAGACCGAGCCCGGTTCCTGTCCCGATGGGTTTGGTGGTGAAAAATGGATCGAAGATACGCTTTAAATTCTCCGCCGCGATGCCTTTGCCGGTGTCGCTGATCGCTATCCATACCTCGCTGTCTTTTTTCCCGGTAGCAACGGTAATGACACCGCGTTCCTCGATGGCATGCGCGGCATTCACCAGGAGATTCAGGAATACCTGATTCAACTGCGAGGGCAGGCACTCCACCTGCGGAATATCGCCATACTGCTTGACCACCTCGGCCTTGTATTTGATCTCGTTGTGGACAATATTGAGGGTACTGTCGATGCCATGGTGCAGATCCGCGATCTGCCACTCGGCATTATCCACATGGGAAAAATCCTTGAGATCCTGGACAATTTTTTTTACCCGCGTGACGCCTTCCTGCGACTCACTCATGAGCGCCAGGGAGTCGGACTTGAGGTACTCAATATCGACTTGTTTCTTCAATGCGCATATTCCCTCCAGCACTTCCGGGTATTGCGCCAGCATGGGCTCGGCCTTCTCATAGGCCTCCATGACGCTGAATATATCGCCCATGTATTTCTTCAGCGTCCCGATGTTGGAGGTGATATAGCCCACCGGGTTGTTGATTTCGTGCGCCACCCCCGCTGCCAGCAGACCGATCGATGCCATCTTCTCCGATTGCAGCAGCTGATCTTGCGCCGCCTGCAATTTAACGATCAATTCCCTCTGGTCGCGCTGCTCACGCAATAGGGCTTCGTTCTTCTGTTTCAATTGCTCGTGCAGATTGACACGCTCAAACACACGCCGCACCTGATCGGCATAGATGGCCAGAAGAATCTCATCATTGGCTGAAAATGCTTCCTGATCATTTTTGTCGGTCACGCACAGTGCGCCGCGGATCGCACCGTCTATCACCAGCGGTACCGCGAGCAGCGAATTAAATTTTCGGATACAAGGAAATGCTAGTGCATATTTCAGGTCCGCATCGCCCTGGCGTAGACATAGTGTTGCACCGTTTTCGAACGCCCCTTCTATAGCAGCCAACGACAGGGACTGGCGATCGGGCACAGCCAGCGTCGATTCGTCGGTCGCGTGTTCCACCAATGACTTGAGCGTCGCGTTTTCGTCGAACAGCAGGAATATCCCGTAGCGGGCCTGGCACATACGCATCGCGTCATCGATGATATCCTGATGCAGTGGTTCCAGACTGCTATCGGTCTTCAGTATCTCATCCACTTGATTCAGGTGCCTCTGTGCATCGCTCCAGGTATTCAGGGTTTCGATGCGTTCCATCTTGGAGGCGTGCAAGTGCGCGTTCTCGACGATCACGGCCACCAGATCGACGATGACGCCACCGTTTTCCAGATCCTGTGCGTTAAATTCCGGGTTTGCGCCCGGGCGGTTGACGCTGATGACACCGACAATACGGTCGTCCACCCGCAACGGCCAGCATAAGGACGAATTGTTCCGTGCCTTATCCGACCGGGGTTTGATATTGGAAAATCGGGGATCCTTCGAGATATCGCCATTCAGCACCAGCGCCTGACCTGCGCGCGCCACCCAGCCGAATACGCCGTCTCCGATGGCGGTTTTGCTGCCGATGGCGCTGTCCGGCAGGCCCACCCCGGTTACCAGCGTGAGAAATTCCTGTTTGGCATCGAGCATGGCGAGACAGCCAGTGTGGCCTTCGACGCATTGGATAATATGGTCGAGGGCGGATTTATACGCCATGTCAGGCTTGCCACGAAACATAATCATTTCGCGCAGGCGCTGTGAATCCAGGTCGAAGACCGCCGTTCCCGTAGGCATACCGCTTAAACCCCTCGTTCCTTAATCGGGCCCCAGGCCCATTCCTTATCTTGCATGACGGACAGTGTCAGAGGTTTGACGCTTACCGCGTAATTTGAGTCGACTGCAATTAACAGACCAAACGTAGGTATGTTAGTTTTTTCTAATCTATACAAAGGCTTCCCT
>JANNJF010000294.1:0-2358 GCA_031405715.1 Gammaproteobacteria bacterium
CGAAATGGCAATCATTGTGCCGAAGATCCAAGGTAGGCTCTGAATGAATGTGATGATGTTGCGGCGCGCAGACCGTGAAAAATCAATTGGGAGACCATCGGTAGTCAACACCTTGATTTTCAACAACCGTTTTCCGATTGTTTGACCAAACTTCCCATGGTAATAAAGAGTATAAATATAGAAGGCGAAACCTTGGGCAGGAACAATGACTATCGCCAGCGATTGGTTGCCTGGTCCCAAAATGCTGATCAACATAATAATGGGCAGGACGACGGCGCCATCAAGGATGTGTGCGCCGAGTCGGTGCCAAAAGCTTGCGTAGGTCATTCTTAAGTCGCCTAACGCCGGCGCTCACCCGCGAAGGGGGCGCGTAGCGTCCCCGGAGTCGGGTGCAGCGCATGGTTAGACACTCTTCGACTTTGCGATAATGTCGTCATAAATGTGCCCGTCAAACATTTCCAACAATCTGAGCAGTTCTTGGTTAAAGGCCGCATCGATTTTTAAACGATTCGCCATTGCATCACTTTCAGAGCGATTAAGAAGTGCAGGAAAGAACTCCATAACCTTTGAGTCGGCATTGAGAACGGCGAATGGTTCTCGGTCTTCGGCACACCACTGGCGCAACCTAAGGCGCGCCGTGTCGAATTCAATTAGCTTGGCCATTTGTACCGATGTTCGTTTCTGGTGATGCATACGCCATGTAAAGCTTGAATAGCTCAAACTTCGCTACTTAGGCTGGGATTGTGGACAAACGAACTCGCATTTTGGCCCGCTACGTCCAACCCAAGAGCCATCTGGGCATTGCATGGCGTCCTGGGTACAGACAATCTGTTCGCCAGCTGTATTGGGTGCGTTCCCTCCTCCACATGACGCGAGAAAGAAAAAGAGTGCGGTAGTAAAAATTGCCGAGCTATTCATTTGGAAACCCTCCTTGAGCCCTAACGCTTTGTTGCGCTGCGCCCACCGCGGATGCAGCAGGAAACCCGGTGCGTTGTCCCGGGCGTCGGCACGAGAAAAAATTAGGTGTCATTGGTTTTTCTGAACAAACTCGCAAGCGGATCCCCTTGTTCAATAGCCCGTTCCCTTGGGGTGTCTCCAAATTCGCATCGTATGTCATCCCGTGCTCCGATCTTTAACATAGCTGCAACCATAGCCAGATTCTTTTGTGTTACCGCAATATGTAAAGGTGTTTCATCCATTTCGCCTTTCACACTTGCGTTCGCCCCTGCGCCAAGAAGTATTTCGACCGCTTCGAGATCGTTTCGCCAAGCCAAGACGTGGAGGGGCGTGTCTCCATCGTCACCAACGCTATCTATAGTTACCTTCCGGGTCTCAAAATCAGCCGGGTAAAGCACATCTGCAATTGACTGCAAAACTGCCTGAAGCGACCTTTTCATAAATTAATGACACCTAACGGCCAGGGTCAGACGCGGCGCGGGCGACGCGAGGCGGCGACAGAGACGCCGGCTGGAGCGCCTTGTTGGGCACTACGCAGTTTTTAGCACCCGCAGTAACCATCGCATGCACGGCTGTAGCACAACATGTGTACTCATATGCGCCAGCATAGCCGCTTCTATTCCGTTTTGCCAAAACAAGTATCCATAGACTAAACCCGCGAAGCCGTTAAGCAATAGGGTCAACGCAATATTCTTTTTCGTCAGGGCCCCAAGTGCTGCGGAGCTTGGCAGGTGAGCTAACCCAAACAGCAAAGCCGAGACAATATTTGCTGTCCAGAACACTGCGCTGATAGGTGGGCGTGCTTGGAGCCCAAAAACGGAACTCACTGACCATGCTAGGAACGATAAGAGAAACAACCGAAAGAAAAGTTCTTCAACAATACCGCCGTGAAACAAGCCCGCAAGTAGCCGCTTCCACAATGGGATACTAAAAAAATCCGGACCGCTGTCACGAGTCCCGAAAAGCATCGAGAGCGAGATGATGGCGCCCACACTTAGGCCAGACAAGATAGAAATGGTAACAGTTTTCCAAAAGTATGGGGCTTCCGTCCCGCTCAAAATACCGTCTATGAGCGGCGCTCCAGCCAAGCCAAAGTGCGTGGAGAGCAGCAACCCGCACCAGACAGAAACAGCCAACAACGGCAACTTTATTCCGACGACTGTAACCTGCGTATGGATGTGCTCGGGCTCCTTTGTTTTGGATTCAGCCCGTTTGGTGGATAGTTCGACAAATTGCCTTTTTAGTGGCAACACGGATAGCAAACCCACGAAGCCCGCAGATACCAACGTAGTGCCGCGGCCCTCAGTAAACACTTGGCACTTCCGTGTGCCAAGTGCCTTCGGTCTCGCGGCGTATTCTTTGCCCCGACCGTCCTGCGGCTGGGAAACGCCACAATGACTC
>JANNJF010000295.1:0-2407 GCA_031405715.1 Gammaproteobacteria bacterium
AGCGTGCCGGTGAAGGTCACCGGGGTGTAGTCCGCCGCCGTGGCCCGACGTCCGAGCTGGGTGATGTTGGCGGAGGCGGCGATGAAGTTGTTTTCCATCATGAGCAATGAATAAATCGCCTCGTTCACGCCGGCCGCACCCAGGGCGTGGCCGGTGAGGGATTTGGTCGAACTGAGCGGTGGCACCTTGGCGCCGAAGACCTCTTTGATCGCTTCGAGTTCGCGTGTGTCACCCACCGGTGTACTGGTGCCGTGGGTGTTGATGTAATCCACCGGTTGTTTTGCCTGTTCCAGTGCCTGCTGCATGCAGCGTACCGCTCCCTCGCCGGAGGGCGCGACCATGTCGTAACCATCCGAGGTGGCACCATAACCGGTGAGCTCGGCATAGATCCTGGCGCCGCGTGCGCGCGCGTGTTCCAGCTCTTCCAGCACCAGCACGCCGCCGCCGCCGGAGATGACAAAGCCATCGCGCGTGACGTCGTAGGTGCGCGACGCGGTGGTCGGGGCGTCATTGTATTTGGAAGACAGGGCGCCCATGGCGTCGAATACCAGGGTCATGGTCCAGTGCACCTCTTCACCACCGCCGGCGAAGATGATGTCCTGCTTGCCCATCTGGATGAGTTCGGCGGCGTTGCCGATACAGTGGGCGCTGGTGGAGCAGGCGGAACTGATGGAGTAGTTAACGCCCTTGATGGCGAAGGGTGTCGCGAGGCAGGCGGAATTGGTGCTCGACATGGTGCGGGTCACCATGTACGGCCCGACCTTGCGCAGGCCTTTCTGACGCAGCAGGTCCACGGCCGCGACCACATTGGCGGTGGAGGCACCGCCGGAGCCGACGATCAGTCCGGCGCGCGGGTTGGAGACCTGTTCCGGGGTCAGACCCGCGTCGGCGACGGCCTGCTGCATGGCGATATAGTTGAACGCCGCACTATCGCCCATGAAGCGCCGGATCTTGCGGTCGATGAGCGCCTCGGTATCCAGGCGGATAGGGCCGTGCACCGCGGTGCGGTAGCCGAGATCCACATATTCCTGGCTGTGTTCGATACCTGAGCGTCCTTGCCGCAGGGAGTCCAGCACCTCGTTTTTATTGTTACCGATGCTGGAAACAATGCCTAAACCTGTCACGACAACGCGTCTCACTGACAAACCCTCGCTAGAAACTATCGGTAGATGTAAACAGACCCACCCGCAGATCGGTTGCGTGGTAGATCGCCCGCCCGTCAACTTCCATAACGCCATCGCCGATGCCCATGACCAGCTTGCGCATTATCACGCGTCGCAGGTCGATGCGGTAGGTGACGAGCTTGTTCTTCGGCGTGACCTGGCCGGTGAACTTCACTTCGCCGGCACCCAGGGCGCGTCCGTGTCCGGGGCCGCCCATCCAGCCTAAGTAAAAGCCGAGCAGTTGCCACATGGCGTCCAAGCCGAGGCAGCCGGGCATCACCGGGTCGCCGGGAAAGTGGCACTCGAAAAACCAGAGCTCCGGCCGGATATCGAGCTCGGCGACGATCTGGCCTTTGCTGCTGGCACCGCCGTTTTCTGTAATGGAGGTGATGCGGTCGAACATCAACATGGGCGGCGGCAGCGGCAGCTGGGCATTGCCCGGGCCGAACATTTCCCCGCGACCGCATTGGAGTAATTCTTCGCGTGTGTAACTTTCGTTTTTTGACATTTATTTCAACTGTGGCCGACATTCCGGCGTGAGAGTAGGTGGCGCTGTGGTCGCCCTGAGTCTCATGGGTTAGCCGCAGAATATACCATTTAGATAGCGGTTTGTTACCTCGACTCCTTTAAGACTGGGTCCAGGCCGGGGCGGATTCGCCTTTGCCCCGACTGTCCACGGGCGGATTACACCTTATTTTGCCGCTTCTGTCCAAAGGCGTGCCCCCAGTGGGGTAATGGGGTCGCCGGGCGGGACCCCGATTTGGCGTCGTTGAGGACGGTTCAAGGGGTCGCGGGAGGGCGTTTTCAGGGACCGCCGGCACATAAGTTGCAGTAAATAAGCTAGGTGGAGCAGGTCTTTAACTAATAAGTACTCGCCAGCCGTTGGCCGGCTAAAGCCTTAGGGTGCACATATGTCAAACAAAGCGACAGCGGGGCCGGGGGCGGCGCGCATACTCGTGGTGGACGATTCCCTCGTCATCCGTAAAGCCATCGAGAAAAAGCTGCAGCACGACTTCGATCTGGTCATGGCCGGCGACGGCGAGGCCGGCTGGGACACCTTGCTGCAGGAAGAGGTGCGCGTGTTGGTGACAGATATCGAGATGCCGCGCCTCGATGGCTGTGCCTTGATCAGCCGCATCCGCGCCAGCGAAGACCCGCGTATCCGCGACATTCCCATTATCGCCATGACCGGCGCCGAGGATGAGGAGACCAAGGAGCGGGTCCTGGCCTGTGGCCTGCCGCTG